>JACPYM010000042.1 GCA_016196035.1 Acidobacteriota bacterium
GGGACGCAACCCCAATAACGACGCGATTCCGGTGGTTTCACCACCGGCTAATGTCCGTCGCGCCTTCAGCGCGCAACTGAAAAGATTTGGGTAATGACAAGGCGTGAGCAAGGGCTTTCTGTCGCCAGCCGAGTCCTTGCTCACGCGCGGGCTACTGACACGAGCATCGGTTTACGAACGTCTTTTGACTTCGACGACGACCGGCCATTCGTTCAACCAAACGATGACGAGCGCCGAAGAATAGACGACCTCGACCGCATAGCCGGCCGCTTCCAACAGCCGCGCGATCAAATTCAAATGTGTGATCACCGGGTCTTCAGTCATAGCGCTTCCTCCTGTCATCCGGCTTCCGCCGTCTGACCAATTCCGCCGCGCGGTTAAACCCCGCCCGGCCTTTGTCTAATGCCTGCTTGCCAAATTGCGAAAGCGCGGGCGCGGCCTTTTCGCGCCAGGCCGAAGCGGCTTCGTTCAGCAACACTCTGACCGGCTGCTGCTGTGTCGAGGCGGGCGGCGGCGCGGCCGTCAATTGAAAGCGGTCAAAGCGGTAGCCCAGAAATTCCAGCCCCTGCTCAAAGCGCAAAATCCGCGTTTTTTCCGCGCTCAGTTGCAAATGCAACTCGGCCAGTTTGCGCCCGGCAAATGCGAGCGCCCGTTCCGCGCTCGCGGCGTCCCGCGTCGTCACGACCCAATCGTCGGCATACCGCACCAGATGAAACCCAGCCCGCAGCATGGCGACGTCGAATTCGTGCAGCACGATGTTCAACAACATCGGCGAGAGCGGCGAACCTTGCACCGCGCCCACACCGCCCGCCCCTTGCGCTGAGGCGCCCCACCGCTGACGCAGAAATTGCGCGGCTTTCGGGTAGGCCGCCGTTGCCAGCACCGCCGCGCCCGTCAGCGCCAACGAAGCCGGCGAAAGCAACCGTCGCGTGCGCCCCACATAGGTCAATCCCAATAACAAGGCATCGCGGCCCAATCGTTTATAAGCTTCGTGGCGCGCCGCCTTGCGCAAATCAGCGGCAGCCTCCATCTGTGACAAAGGGGGCGGCATGGCCTCGGTTCCGTGCAGCGCGCCGTAACCGCCATAAGCGCCATAACCAGCGCCGTGGCCATCACCACCCAGCATGTGCGTCAGCGCATCGTTGACGGCTCCTGTCGTAAAGTCAGCCACCCGCTCGCCCAATGGCACGGCAGTTTCGTTCCCTGCCCCAGTTTGCATGCCATTGCCAGCCGCCAGCACCAGCCGAATCAGCCCCAGCAAGCGTTTGTCACGCAAGCGTTGCCCGATCAGCCCCAGCACGAGCTCGTGATCCAGACTGCCAAAGGCATCGGCCAGATCGGCATCCACGATGAAACCCTCGCCAGCGACGCGGTAATCAAGCACGCGTTTAACGGCCATCTCGACATTGCGCTGCGGGCGAAACCCATAGCTGCATTCCAGAAAGCTCGGTTCCCAGACGCGTTCGAGCAGGTCGTAAAGCGCCCGCCCCACGATCTTGTCTTCGACCGTGGCATTGCCCAGCGTGCGCTGCTTGCCATTGGCTTTTTGCACCTGAAAGTGCACCAGCGGCATCGGCAAATAACGGCCCTCGCGCAAGCGCGCCGCCAAATCCGCCAGATTGCCCAGCAAATTGGCTTCGTATGCATAGACCGACATTTGATCAACGCCTGCCACGCCGCGATTGCCGCGCACCTGTTTCCAGGCGGCCATCAAACTGCTCAACTCGCAAAACTGTTCAAAAAAACGCTGTTGCTTATCCATCAGCGAGACCTCCCTTCGCTTCACTCTGACGTTTACCTCGCGCGCAGGGACAAGCAGTGTCCTTGCGCGGTGAAAATTTTGCTTCCCCCCTGGGCGCGCAGGCGTCTCGCCTGCTGTAAGAAAAGCCGCGTAGCGTTCCTTATCCCTGCTTTCGCCTTTTGCGATGTTAAGGAACAAGGAAGGCTACGCCGCTTCTTTTATGGCAGGCGAGACGCCTGCGCACTCAGGGCGGCGCTCAGCCGTCTTGGCTTTTCGCCGTCGCAGATTGGTGCAATCGCAACTGACGAAACACGCGCTCCGTCACCACTCGCGTCCCCGCCACCCAATCTTCCGGGCGCTGGCCCGCCGGGCTGAGCAACACACAAATCAACGCCGCGATTTCGTACCCCACGGCCCACGGCCACCATTGCCAACTGCACCACGCCGTTTGCGAGAGCGCCGAACCCACGCGGCGCGCGACAGCCTGCCAGAGCGCAGCCCTTACGCCGCTTTCAACCGCCACCACGCGCAGGCGGCAAACCCATTTCCCCACGCTGCGCCGTTCGGGCGCGGCCTCGCAGAGCAAGTGATAAAGCAAGACGACCACCACCCATTTGGGAAAGATGAGCGCCAACAATGGCAACGGCACTGTGCGATCAATCAATTCCGCCAAACCGCGCCGCCACAACGCCGGCTTGCCTGAAACCAGCGCGCCGTTGCTGGTCACCGCTGCATTCGCATGCGCCGGCCAATCAGCGACGACCTGAGTTTGGTCTGAACGTAGTAAAGACATAGCGTTTCCTCCTTGTAAGTAGCGAATGGTTTTAGCCCTTGGTTTGACTACTAACCGATGTTACGCAGGCGAAGAATTGCAAGAAAGGTTGACACCCTCTGTGTGCCGGAGGCGCAGCGGATTTTAGCCGGTGGTGGAGGCCTAGCCGCAACCACCGGAAGCAGGCGCACACGCCCCGCGCCCCGGATGGGGCGCAGGACAAGCCTCCCCAATCAACAGCCACACAACAGTGTCTAACCTTGCTCCCGTGTCCGCGCGGAAGTTGCAATAGCGTAGCGGACAAGCTCAGTCCTGCGCCCCATCCGGGGCGCGCGTGGCTGGCATGCCGGGTCCCGGTGGTTGCGGCGAGGCCTCCACCACCGGCTAGTCTCCCGCGCGCCTCCGGCGCAAAGAATTGTCAAATCCGAGCCGAACTTTCTTACGGCGTAACATCAGTACTAAATTTAGCGAGCGCCTGCTTGACCGCCTCGCGTGGCTCGCCGAAATACGGAATCGCCACCGCGCCCGGCGCCGCGCGCAACAATTCGGCGCGCCGTTGTGACCAGAGTTCAGCAGGGCTGGGAAGCGGTCTCGTCTTGCGGAAAGCGGTCGAGGCTGTTGGCAACTCCGGCAAAATCACCACGACCAGCGCCGCGTTGGCCGTAGCGAGCGAGAGTGCGGGTAATTGGTGCGAACACGAATCGTCAAGATCGGTAATCAGCACCACCAGCCGGCGTTGCGGGCGCGCGGACGCGGCAATGCGCAGCAAGCAGCCGCGCACATCGGTGCAAGGCGGTTCGACCGCTTTCCCCGGCAACAGTTTTTCCGGCGTGAGCACGGCCAGCCGTTGCCGCAGCGCCGCCAATTGCTGCGCGCGCGCCTGCGCCGCCTGTTGTTGCTGCGCGCCTTTGAAAAGCACGCCTGCTTCGCTCACTTCAGCCGCCACTGGCGCAGGCAAATCAAGCCGCGCGATTTCCGCCGCGCTCCAACCACGGTCGCCGAACTGATAGGCCGTCACCCGCCGTATGTCGTGCGTCAACGCCAACTCCGGCAACGCGGCCAACAGCGTCCGCACGGCCTCGGCAAAGGCTTGATCTTCCGCGCTGCGTGACCAATCCAGCCACAATTCCAGCCACACGCCCGCAGGCGTCTCAACGGCAGTTTCCTCAACAGCAGTTTCCGGCAGCGCTGTGGTTAGCGCAGGTGTGGGCGCAAGCGGCGGCGCACTCGCGGCCCTCACCGGAGCGAACGCTTTGCGCCAATCCGCCTGCGCCTGGCAACCGCTGCCGCCCACGGCCAGCGCCGCAACCAGCGCGGCCAGCCACACGCCATTGCGCCGGACGAGCGCGCCGGCGCGCAGCGTAGTGTTCGTCACCGGCACGCGCGGCGCGGCGACTTGCGGCCAATTGTGCGTTCCGGCTTCGCCGCCGCCGGCTTCACGCACCGCTTGGCGGGGCGCGGGGCGCGGGCGTAATTCCTGCGCCACTTGCTCGGCCCGCTGCAACACCTTGTTGGTCTCGACGGCTTCGCGTTCCAGCGCGTTGAAGCGGTTCTCGGCGTGCCGGCTCCAAGACATCAAATAGCCCAGTGCAAACAGCCCCGCCGCCAAGCCCAAACACCCCAGCGAGAGCGCGCACAACGCCAGATTGATGAAGGGCAATAACAACAACGCGAGCACGCCCGCCGACCGCGCGAACAGCAACGCGCCCAGCGACAGCATCGTCAGCACCAGCGCCGGCGCGATCACATAGCGCCGCAACCGTTGCCGCGTCTGTTGCGGTTGCGCCGGATTTCGCCACAGCGCTAGCACGCCCACTTTGAGCGCAAAAATCGAGACCAGCGCCACCAGCAATAAAAACGGCGCGCTTACGGCAAAGACCAGCGCCACCACGACGGTCAACACCAACTCGGTCAAGGCCAGGCACAGCGCGCTCAGGTTGATCACCCGCGCATCGCGCAAATCCCCCTCGATCGTCATGGGCCGCCGCGCCTCGCCCGCGTCGCGCGAAGTCCACGCCGCCAGCGTCGCCGCATATTCACGGCACTGCCGCAGCGCCTTTTCGCTCAAGCGCCGCTGCTCTTGCCGCAACACGGGCACGGCCTCTTCCGCCGCCTTGCGCCGCTGTTCGGGCGCGCCGTTGTTGAGGTTGAAGGCGATCTGTTTGCGTTCTCCAGTTTGCATACCAATCCTCCTTTGTTGTTTCTGCGATTGCCTGAAAACGCGGCGAAGATAAGGCCGAGGGCGTCAAAGCGCAGCAAAACAATGCTGGCAGCAAGCTTGCTGGAAAGGTTGCGGAAAGGTTGTTGGCACTTGGACAGAAAGGCTGCCCCCTGGGTGCGCACGGCTGCCGGCCTGCCGTCTTGGCAGGAGACCGATTGATGCCAAAAGAAACCCTCCGGCAGCAGTCAGCCTTAGGTCGAGACAGCAGGCTGGCAGCCGTGCGTACCCGGGGTGCTAAAGAATTTCGAGCAGGTTCTTATCCAGATTCAACCCGTAGGTGGTCTCGCCCCACTTGCGCCGCGCGTTGATCTTGGCCGAGAGCGGGCGCAACGTCTGATTGAGCTTGGTGTGATAGGACAGCAGCGAATTTGTATCGAGCCTGCTGGCAGGCGCGTCTGCGCTGTCAACGCCCACGTAAAGCCGTTTGTAAAACTGCTGAAAGTTTTCGACCGTCAGCGCCGGGGTGGTAAAGCATTCCTGGCAAGCGCCGCACACCGGCAGGTTCGGCTGCACACAGCGATTGAGCTTCACATCGGCGTAATAGGCCAGCAACGCCAGCCTGACGCCGCGCACCGTCACCGCCCGCGCGCCAAAGCGCACGCGCTGCCCGGCCAGCTCGATCACCAGCCGCTGCGGCGCGGTGCGGTCAAGCCGCTGTTGCGCAATCGTAATCAGCTCCTGCAAACCGTGCTCGACCTTGCCCACGTCTTCGCCCAGCGTATTGCGCAAGCGCACAAACGGAATCTGCGCCACCTCCAACTTGGCTTCGCTGGTATTGATAATCGCCAGCTTGTTCCCGGCCACCCGAATCGGCAGCGGTTGATTCTGTTTGGGCGGGAAGAAAAAATCGGAATTCGTCTCGAACTCTTCGGTCACCACCACGTGCGTCAACTCATCCTCCGCGCGCCCATACATCATCAGCGCCAGCATCATATAGGCCGACATCGTGCGCCGCCCGCCGCCCAGCGAACAGTGCAACACGACATTCGGATCAATCGTCAACGCCTTGATGAAGCCCAACAACTCCGACGCCAGCGTCTCGTTATCCGCCGACGAGCGAATGTCATCGAGCGGCGTCTCGCTGCCATCCGCATACCGTCGTTTGAAAACCAGGATGTTCTCTTTGTTAAAGACAATCTCGCCCCCGATTTCATACTCGCGTTGCAACGCGGCAATCGCCCCGTCAGTTCCGCCCAGCTTCGCCCAAGCGATCTCGGCCCCCTTCGCCGTCGTCAGGATGTAGACCTCTGAAATCGGAATCGGTGGCTGTTGCGCGACGGCCAACACATACAACGTCTCGGTCACGATCTGCGGCGTATTGCCCGTGACCGCCACCAGGATGTGCTGCTTGGCGGTTGGTTTGTTGTCGTTTGTCGGAGTTGTTTTTTTCATCGTGTACGAATGGTTGGGCGGGTTGTCCGACAAGCTGCCAGCTTGTCGCGGCGTGGCCGTAAAACCAATTGGCTACCAGCCAAGACTTCGACAAGCTGGCAGCTTGTCGAACATACAAACAATCAGTCCGCGCTCAGCGCACATAAATCGTAATCACGCTCTGCACCTCAGTCGGCACGCGATTCAGTAGGAATGGCCGGAAGCTCCATTGCCGCAAGGCCTCCAACGCCGCATTCCGCAATAGCATTTCGCCCTCCACGACTTCGGCTTTTGAAAGGTGCCCATACTTTGACAGATAGACCCTGATCACCACCGGCCCTGCAACACCCGTGCTCTTGGCTTGCGGCGGCAACACCGCATTCACCCGCTTGGTCGCATACTGCAAAAACTCTTTCTCGCTGATCGTGAAGGTCTCGTCTTCCGCCGCACGCGCTGGCGTCTGTTCCGGCGCCGGCCTGGGCCGCCGTTCGACCGTAGGTTCCGCCGTCGCCGTCGGCCCAGCCACCGCCGCCGCCGTCGGCTCCACCGTAGGGGCCGCTTCCGCCGAGCCGCCCGCCGGTTTCGTATCAACGGCAATCTCCCCATTCTCATTCGGCTGCGCCGTTTCGGTCATTGCCGCCGCCTGGGCCGCCTCGTACTGCTGCCGCGCCTGCACAATCAAATTCTTCGCCTCGGCCAGATTCCCGCTCTTCCTGGCATTCATCGCATTCCGCCGCAACTCTTCCGCCTGCCGCCACTGCTCCACGGCTTTCTGTTGCGCCTGCGCATTCACCGCCGCCCCACGCACCGCGCTTACATCTTTGAGCAATTCCTCAAAGCTCAACGTCTCCGCCAGCCGCGCATTCACCCCATCCCAACTGCCGATCACCTGCCGATACAGCCCTTCCGCCAGCTTGAAATTCTCGCGCTTGAACTCAATCTCGCCATCCCGCCAAGCCGCTTCCGCCTGATTGACGTAATCCACAAAATCACGCTGCTTCCGCTTTTCGCGCACCTTCTTCAACGCCAACTCCGCCGCTGTCCGCACCACCGTCGCGCTGCCCTTATCGCCTTTGTAAAGCGCCCACAGCTTCGGATAAGCAAACATCCCACCCATTACTAACACACCCAACACCACCAGCTTGCGCACCCCACCAGCAATGGTCTGCCGCGTAGCCTTGCGTTCCTGCAACTCCCGCTCGTGCCGTGCATGCTGCAAGCGCGCCTGTTCCAACCGTAACGCCTCAGCCCGCGCCTGCTGCGCCGCTTCAGACTGTTCGATACGGACGCGCTCCGCCTGCGCCTGTTGCTCGCGCCGCTGGCGTTCATCCTCGACCTGCCTGCCCCGCACATCCGCATCCGGATCGCGATAGATCGCCTGCTTGAGTTCCGGCGGAATCGCCGGTTGGCGGCACACATCGCCGATGGCCTCGATCAAACAATTCACCGCATTCTGATGATCCCGTTCGTTAAACTCGTTCCCGGTCACATGCGCAAACGAATTCCGCACCTTCAACGCCCACAGCACCCGCGTGAAATTACTCAAGCTGTGCTGACAGGCAATCACCCGCTCGCCCACCTTCGGCTCTCTGCCCTCATCAGCGGCGGCGACGTCCGGGTTGTACATTTTCAGCAAGTATTCCAGCAGCGTCGTCAGATGCATCAGCTTGCTGCCGGCGTGGCGTTCGTGCTGGATTTGGGGGATGGTGAGAAAGTTGGGAGGAAGCATCGCAGCCAAAACCTCATTTCCGCTTGCTCGATTGAGGAAAAGATTACGTTGAGATAGCTCTTCAAAGGCTCAATTGCCCATGTTCAATAGACCAACACCCGTCATAACCAGGCAAAGACGAATCAGCAACGCGCAAATCAGTTAATACCGCGCACCAATCGTTCTTCGCCAAGCACCAATCGGACTGTGCAGCGCATCAATCGGTTTGTGCAAGGCGCCAATCGGTTTATGCAGCGCGCAGGCCGGGCTTTACAACGCGCAAATCGAGTTGGCAGCGCACCAAGCGGTTTGTGCAGGGCGCAAAGCGCTCTTTACAAGCTGAACATCGGTTTGTGCAAGACAAAAATCATTTTCGCTGTAGCCAAAAGCACACGGGTTTGCGCATTGCCACGCCCGGGCGAGGTCTTCCGCACCTTGGCGGAGAGCCTGCCTTCGTAAATTGGAAAAGAGCTAACCGCTCAACGCTCCTGGCGCCCTCGCTCGACGCATTGGCCGGTGAGTTGCTCAATGGCGGCGGTTTGGGGGTAGTGAGCGGTCGGGTGAAGTTGAGAATAGCCATTTTGTTCTCAATCATTCTGCCGCCACCTTTTCAGATCATCGGGCACGCCTGCAACCTGCTCAGTAAAAGGAAGTATTTGCGCGCGCCGATCTCTGATCTTCTCCGGCTTGCGGTTTTTCATAAACCACTCGAAGTTTTTAGCGTTCGTCCCCTCCAGCAATGGGTAGTGTGTTAATAGCTGGTAAACCACCGGGAATTGCAGAATCGCGCTAAGATCAACAATGTTCGATAACTGCTCGAAGGGCTGACCAAATCGTTGCTTCATCCAATCTTGAAATACAGCCACGTACTCTTCCCGCCAATTGGAAGCCGCTTGGTTTCCTTCTTCAAAGGATTCATGTGTAGCTGAAAAGAGCTTTTGGTAGCGTGTATTCCGGTCAATCAAGACAACATCCTCGACAATAATGGCGACGCTGCCCAATCCAATTGGCTTTCCCATGCCCATTTTATGAGCCATCCCATCATCTAGCGCTAAACTCCATAACAACGCTCCCAGTTCGTAACCTTCGAGATTGGAAAAACGAACCATGAAGCGGAACTCGTTCTCCGCAGCCAGTAGGCGGACAGTGGCGTTTTGCGAGTTCTGCTTCCTCATCCCTTGTTTCTCTTGCCATTGATATTGGCCTTTATCTTTCTGGTGCCAATAAAATTTGCGCCCTCGCAAGCGCATGAACTCATCATCGTAGTTACGATGTCGCGGGTGTTTCCCACCAATCCATACGCCAGTTGGGTCATCAGCATTCACTAGATAGAACTCGCAGGATGTGGGTTTGGGAGAACTCAAGATTTCGAGCGTGACCTCTGCTGCATGCTTGACTTTATCGCCGATGAAGTGGGCGTCCGAGAATGAAACCCTTCCGGCGTATGAAGACCGTTGAGGTGATCCCTGCTTTGCTTCACTGACAAAGCCGAACAGCCGCGCAGTCGGATCAAGTTGTTGATTATCAGTGGCCGGATGAAAGAAAGGATCGAGCAAATCCCTCACTGAATGCCGATACCTGTATCGTGGTATCGAGACATAACCCAAATCGCATGCATCACCGTTACTTTCGCGGAAGTAGACCAGTTGCCCTTCTTTCAATGGGTAGTTGTCACGTTTGAGAATTTCTGCGGCAACAAACGCATTTTCAGAACTGTCGCGTTGCTGCTTGGCACGCTCTTGCTGTGCCTTGATCAATTCGTTGTAGGCTTTCACTTCCTCAGTAGAAAACCGAAAAAGTTTCTTCTCAGCCTCATAAAAAAACTTTTCACTACGCTTCAAACTATCGCCGGTTTCATTCGTAATGATGTGCCTGCCGGTCAGTTTCACGTAGCCTTTTTTGGCTTTGAGTTGATCCGGCTTTTGTTTATGCAAGGCGACGACGATCTCGTTATTATTGGCGGTATTGCCAAGCTCGGCCCAGACTTCATCACCATCCGTTGCCCAACTCGCATCTCGATCAAGGACATCAAAAGGCACTCTGACTGTCCTCATCTTTTGTATCTCACCAGGCATATTTTGCGTCGGCAATTTAATAACTCTTCCTGCTGCTCTGAATTCACCTGGTAAGCTACGCCGATCTAACTGTTTTGAGCTAATGGCGGTAAAGCCACTGTTTGTTGCAGCCTCAAACACTGAACGGACGGCACCGCGAATGGTTGAGCCGTGAATCATTGGGGTGCGTGGTTTATTAGATGGCGCTTCTGTCGAGCAGTAATCCATCTGTTTGTGGCCTTTTGTTTCACTACCCTCTTCTGTGTCCTGTTTGATCGTGCGGGAATCCGGCGTGAAAAAAGGAGTCAGCGTTCTTAATCGGCAAGTGATCGTACCTGACAATCCATGAAAACTATTATGTGGTACAAAGGCTTTTTTGAACGCAGTTTCTTGTTCTGGCAAGGGGCTGGCAATTCGCACAAAATTATATGGGTTTCTGAACTGGCGTGGCCCGCCACAATAATTCGGTGGGTCAGGTAACGTAATGCTTTCAAAACGATCCTCGCCTATGCGCCCGACTCTTGGCTCGCCCTTGTTACCCGCAGGAACGAAATGAAGGCTATCCCCCACATTGAGTAGGTTAAGGTCTAAATCTTTGAGTACCGCTTTATCGGCCACATAGACTTTTCCATCAGTCCCTGAAATGCGAAGAATTCTTCTTTGGCGATCAATCTGAGAAATTTTCCCCTGCATAGTTGTGTCCCTCTATTCGAGTTCAAGTCTGTCTAGTCAACTCAGCGCGACGCACGCACACCAATCGGCGATGTTGCCGCCTTCACCCCGCTAACCGCCAACGGGTCAGGTAGCACCGGGCGGTCTTTGTATTCATTGCCAAGCTGCGGATGTTCGATCAACAAGTAGCGCGTGCGATCAGCCCACTGCGCATTCCATTCGCGCCATTCGAGCATTGCCAACAACATCTGAATGCGCGGGACATCAGCCAGCTTGCCGGTCTTAGGCGCGACCGCCTTCAGCACGAAACGTTCAAAGGCCGTCAGCAATTCAGCCAGCTTGGCGGCATCAGCCTCAGCCGCGCCATCCGCAAACCTGCCACCGTCAAAGAGCCGCGCATAACGTTCGCGCCGCTCGGTCAGATGCAGCGTCATCGTAATCTTAACCGCGCCCATTCCCAGCGGTTTGCCCATGCCGAGTTTGTGGCAATAGTTCTTGCCTGCTTCGCCCGGTAAACAAAGCGCCCAAGCCAGCGCGCCCAATTCGTAAGCGCGCAGGTTCTCGAAATGCACGCGGAAGCAGAAGCGCACGCCAGCCTTGACCGGTTCAATGCGGGTCAGTTGCGATTCCTTCGTCTTGTCATCGGCCAGCGGAATCTTCGCGTCGCCCTTGTGCCAGTAAAACTTGTGCCCGCGAATCTCGGCCCCAGTGCTGAAATGAGCGAGCGAACCGCGCAAATCCGGGTCGTGCCCCTGCGTTTTGTCCTGCACGAGGTAATGCTGAAAGGTGGTGATCTTTGGGCCGCTCAACGGCGCGGGCTTGATGGCAGCCGTGCTGTACCACACGCCATTTTTGCTGCCCACAAAGCGGGCATCGCTGAAAGAGACACGACCGGCGCGTTGCTTGATTTCTTTGCGCGCATCGAGATTGCCTGGCTCTTCTTCTACCCAGCCGAAGATCGCTTCGGCCAGATCGGGCTGGCTGGCATCTTGCCGCAAGCTGGCCGGGATGAAATCGCGCACCGCCGCCAGCCCGCCGTCTTCATTCCGCGCGGGGATGCGGAAGTTCGGCGTGTGGCCGAACCAGAAGACCCCGCCATCTTTGGCGGTCACATAAAACACTGGCGCGCCTTCTTCCAAGCCGCCTTCCGCCCAGAGTTCATCGCGCTGGAACGGCGTCAGGCTCTCGCGGTAAGCGTCCAGCATTTTGGACGCAATCTTCAATGGCTTGGCGCGCTCGTCCGCTTCCAATACCAGCGCGTGATTGCGGCGCGGCGAAGCCTGCTCGTCCTTGCCGCCTTCGATCATGCTGCCGCTGCAAACCAGCACGCCGCGCTGTTGGTAGTTGTCTTCCACATCGCCGATCTGCGTGATGCGCACGAACGTGCCGCGTTTGCCGCGCTCGTTGACGGCGTTGAAGCTGACCTTGAAATACTCCGGCCAATAATCCCAATCATCGAAGCGGTAGAAATCCTTGATCGCCTCGCTGGGGATTTTGGCCTCTTTGACTTTCAGGTAAGCGGCCTGTTCCGTCCAGCCTTTTTGTTTGGGCTTGAGCGCGGGTTGAATCGTCCAATCGCCATTGGGTTGCTGGCGCAAATATCCGGCCAGCACGTTGCGGCTGAACGCACCGATGACGTCTCGATACGGTTCGGCCAGCGGGTCTTCGCGCGCAGCCGCGACTGCGCGGAAGGTGACTTTCACCGTGTCATTCACCCAACGCATTTTGCCGTACCCGGCAATCTCGATCAGCCCGCGAATCATCCCGCGCAAACTGCTGCCAGGGATGGCGGGCGCGGGGCGGCCTTCGACGGTTTGCTTAGGGTCAGTTGAATAAAAGCCCGCGCGCTCCTTCTTCCGCTCAGCCTGTTCAGCCTCGGTCAGCTTGCGTTCTTCTGCCGGGTCGTACTTTTCGTGCTGTTCGCGCGTCATCAGCCCGCGCACGTATGTGGGTGAACACGTCACCAACTCGCAATCGAACCAGCCGGTATGCGTGTCCTCTTCGTAGCTGTTCAGCTTCGGCAGCTTATCTTGGTCAACGGTGATGACCTTTTCCGGCAATGGCACGAAGTTGTAAGGCGCGCGTGCCGTGCGTTGCGGGCGTGTCGGATTGAAATGCTTGAGCCGGTTGTTATTGCCTGTTGCCATTACGTACCTCCTTGGTTAAATCCCGTTCTTCCAGTCCAACCAGGCGACTGCATTTGATGATGGCCTGACCGTCTTCGTCTTCGCTCAAGTAATGGTGAACGAGCAAAGCCAACCGATGGTCATTATCAATCTGAACTGTGCGCGGCACGACCTGTCGCAGGCCGGTGCTTTCCTCTCGAATTGCCATGAAATCATCAGTCAGCTTGGCGACTTCGCGATTGCCGAGCAGGAGTTGATGTTCCGGGATGAATTCCGCGCCGGGTTGGTCAAGCACTTTGCGCCCGCGCCATTCGCTGTCCGACAAACGCCAGATGAACAATTCACCTTGCGAGCCGAAGAGGCGGCATTGTTGAATCGTCAACGTGCGCAACGGGGGCGTCCAATCTTGATATGCGGCAACCAGCAGTTCGCCGTTTTCTACGCGCCCCCACAGCACGCCGTCATCCAGATGAATCAGCGCATAAATCTGTTCGCCGGGCGCGGCTAAATCACCCGACTGCTCCACCAGCCACACGCCTTTGTTTTCAGCAAAGTTGTCGCGCGGTGTTATGGGCGTCAGTTTGGGCAAAGGCGCCGGTTTGAATTCGGTCATGATTGTTTCTCCTTCAGCGCAGCCAACTCAGTCCACGGCACTTGTTGTAGTTGGGCGACGCAATGCTCAAGCTTGTCCGCCGCCGTTGCGTCATCAAACGCAAGCGCGCTGCTATCCTGCGCCGTCAGCGTGACGGTCAACGGCGCTTTGCCCCACGCGCGCCAACGCAACGTAGCCGTCTGCCCGCGCAAGCGCCCGCGCCCGACGCTGCTTGCGCCGCCGAGCGGCAAGTCGCCGAGCCAAAGGTCTTTCAGCACCAGCAACAACAAACCGATTTCGGCTTCGCTTTGGTCGTTGGGAATCAGATGGAGCTTGAGCTTGAGGTTGGCCTGCCCGCCGAAATGCGGCGCTTCTTCCAGCAAGGCCGCCTCGATGGTGCCTTGCGTGAAGCGGTCAATCTTGATGCGCGTTTGCACCAGACTCTGGCCGCCGTTGACGAACTCTTCGTTGACTAACACTCGGCTGGCGCGCGCCTGTTTGGCATCCTTGATCTCGTGTGGGCCAAATATCTCGTTGATGAATGCTTGCACGCCTTCGCGCTTTCGTTCGTCCGCGCCTGCCAGCGTATTGGCGATGCGTTGCGCACGTTGCCGCAGCGCGCCCGCGACACTGGTGCCGGGCAAGACCGCCTGCCGCTTGCCCGTGCGCGGATTGTGCGTTTGCATATGCACGGTGTCTGGCCCGCGATCCTGTTCATCAAAACCGGAGCGCACGAGCAACGAACCGTCTACGGCCAAACTCGCGTCAATCTCGAAGCTCTCGCGCAAGTCCTTCACGCTTTGCAATTCGTCGAGCGAGACGCCCAGCAAGCCCGCGATGTCGCTGCCAGATGTTGGCTTCGGCCTGGCTTTCACCCATTCGGGATGCTCTGCCGCCAGCCACGCCACCAACTCTGCCGGTTTGTTCAATTCGTAGCGTGTGACTTCCCATTGCCTAACTTCGCAACAGCCGAAGCCGCGCCGCTTGCGCGCGCCCAACCTGATCTCGCCCGTGCCCAGTCCACGCAACGCAAGCGTCAATGCGCATAGGCGGTCTTGATTCAAGTTGGCGTGCTTGTCCAACAACAACTCAAAGCGCAGCCCGAACTCCGTTCCGGCGGGCAACAACTGGTAATCGAACTTCTTCTCGTCAGTGGCGGTGCGGGTTTCCGCGTCAATCGCCACACCGTCACGCCATTCGATCTGTGCAGGGGGTGAACTGTAAGCGTCGTCAACGATCAACGGGCTTTGCTCACCGTCTTTGTACCCACGATGTCCGCCAAACAATCTGCCTGCCAGAATTTCTGACTCGTATTGGGCACCATCCTTGAAATCTTCCTGCTCGCTACGTGACGGATGCGCGAGTTCGTACCCCCATTGCCACTCGCGCAGAAAGTTGCGCAAAGCCCCGGCCAGCGATGCGCCGGGAATCAACGCACGCTTGGTCACTTCATCCAACAGCAGTGGCAAATCAGTCGCCGCATCGGCGTCGCCGTTGCCGAAATGGGCGGGGCGCGTCAACACCAGCTTGCCCGTAACAATGATGCGCGCCGTCAGATTGCGATGCGTGGTACGTGGGCGGTGGATGGCGACCGGCATGATAGGTGACTGATTCATTTCTTACCTCCCGTGTTCTTTCTGGCTTTGACGGTGCGATGCAAGACAGCATCAATCAACCAGAGCGTGTATTCATGCGCCAGTGGTAGCGTTACCGCAGCCGTGACCATGCCGTTGCACAGGTTGATCGGCTTACAGTCCCACGGACTGATGGCCTTCACTTCATCAATTTCAACTTCCCCATCTTCCTTGATGACAATGCCCAGCAGTTCATTGATCCAATCGAACAGCGGCGTATCGTTGATGGAAATGCGCTGAAATTGTTCGCGCGTGCTCCGGCGAGTTTCGAGTTGCGCCAGATACGCGGTCAGGCGCGCGTGGTCTAAGCCCTTGCCCGACTGCACATCCGTTTGCAACTCACGCACGAGCAAGCGCAATCGAGAAAGTTGATGATTGGTCGTCAATTCTCCGGCATTCTCAATTTCACCGATGCTGTTGGCTTTCCGGCGCAAGGCCTTGTCCAGTTCCGCGCGCAGGATTCGCTCAGCAAGCTGTTCGGCGCACTTTCTCTCTTTATCAGACAAGGCTTCCGGCAACTCGATGGCAAGCGTTTGATCTGCGCATTTGCGCGTGCAATCAGGCTCTGTGTGCCAATTCACCGCCACGCGGCCAAAGCCCTCCACGCGTCGTTCGCCAATGCCTTCTTTTTCTAATTGACTGACTGCCTCCACTGAGATGGCTGAAGCCAAGCCGTAAACAAAAACGCTGCCCGCGTTGATCGTGTGGCTTTGCGGCAGGTAAAGACCCCATTGACGATTGAACCCATCTACCATCCAGTTTTCAACGAAGGAGTATTGGGGTTGCGGCTTCAACGTCACGCCCAGCTTGGCTGCGAGCGCGGCTTGCGGACAGAGCGTCGGCTGCCCCCATTCATCGCGCAAAATCGCCGGGCTGGTAAACGTAATCTTCAGCAGTTCCCATTCCTTGACCCCTTGTGTGGGCGGGTTCGGGTTTTCTCGCCAATCACCCCACGCTTCGACTTGGGGTTCGCCGACCACTTTGACTTGTCCATACGCGGCGCGGCGCGCGCGTCCAACCCACAAGGTTTGCGCTCTTAGCAACTGAACGAGGAGCGGGGCGACATCGTCATCAGCCAAAATCACCGCCTGAAACCGGCTGCCTGCGGCGATGGCTTCGTAGCGGTAAACTTCGCCTGCTTTTTCTGTTGCGCGCCCCATCTCAGCATCGCGCTGCGTATGCACATTGACCTGCCGCTGTTGCTGCGGCTGTACGGCGTCGTATTTCAGCCAGACGAAGGGGGCATCAACTTTTTCGTAATCGTCCTCTTGGGTAGACCGCTCTGAACTGGCAGACGGTTCCTGACTCAAGTCGAAAACCGTCTTGGGCTTTTCGTTCCGCTTCAGCTTTTTTATCTCATCTTTGCTATACCGCAACGAAGTCGGCGCAGGTAAAGCGCGTGTTTCGTCCTCGCCCCCCAGCGGATAGGCATTGAGAAAACGCGTCTGGTCATTCAAAAACAACTTGCGCGCCTGTAGGTCAGTCTCTGCATCGAACGCGCCAAATCGTTGGACGTACAGTCCGGCAACGGCTCCACGTAAAACAGCGCCGTGCAAGTAAGAGGCAGAAGTGGCGCTGTTCTGATCACCTTGCCGTTCCGTGACCAGAACCGGTGTCAACAATTCCAAGTCGTAGCGAATGGCTTTCATTGCCCCAGCACCTCCTGTTGAAAGGTCTCGAAGTATTGGCGGGTTTTCTCAGGGCTTTCGATCACAGCCTGTACGTTGCCGCGCCCGCGATTGCGGCTGGCCCCAACGCGCCGCCAAGCCAGTGTCGCTGCCGCCAACAAGGCCAGGTCTTTTTCGTCGGGCGATTGATCGAAGGTCAGCAGGGATTCAAATGGCAGACCGGGCAGGACGACGCGCAGCGAACGAAGCGAAGTAGACTCTGGCGCGCCGCGCTCTGTCATCGCAGTTTGCCGCCGAATGGCCGTGAGCGCCGCCAGCACCGACGACGCATGGACGCGCGCATCGCCGCCGACTCGTTGATTGCCGCGTTGCTCTACCGACCAAGCCAGCAAGCGCCACAAACCATCCGATAGACGCGCATCGCCAATGTGCAAGATACCGCTGCCATTGATTGCGCCGCTGACACCCAGCAATCGGTTGCGCGTTGTTCGCCAAAGCTCGGCTCGTTCACCCAAAGCATCCAGCAGGCTTTCGATCTCTTCGGCCAGTAGGCCGCGCAACGCCCGGCCACGCAAAAACGGCAAGCCGTATTGGTCGTGTTCGACTTCCTGATCTACATAACCGGCTAGTCCGCCGCCGCGCCCGAACGTGGCAGGCGTCTGCAATTCAAAGCGCAAGGTCAAAGTCTTTGTCATTTCTTTTGCTCCTCTTTGGCACGGGTTGCACCTGAATCGAGTTGGACGGACGTCAGCAGCAAGTGATGATCTAAGGCCTCCAGCGCATCGAAATAAACACACACGCTCCCGGCAAAACCTTCCTCCTGGTGAGGCCTTTCCGCTTTCGCCACTTTAGGTAAGGAATCTATTTTGTAGGTGCTGCGGAAATCGCGGACGGCTTCCGGCCCGGCGCGCAACGCATCGCGCAGGGCTTTCAATTTGTTGCGCTTGCCCGCCCAACGTTCATCGAAATTGAAGCGGGCAATCAGTTGCTGGAAGTTTTCCCACGAATGCCAATCATCTGGTGCGGCGATTTGAACTGGGCGCATCAACAGGTCTTTCTTTCCATCCTCTATCGTGTATTCACGCTGACGGATGACGTTAAGACTGCCAAGCAACCCCGTCGTCGAATAATGCCAGTCCAGCGCCGAACGGGTCGCACGCTCCTTGCCCAGATGATTCTTTGCTTCTTTGGTCAAGTCATCGCTCAAGTCATAGGCGCGGCGAAACGGGTAATGCACTTTAACTACACTCACCCCGGCGCTCGAATGAATCGGGCCGCCTTCCATTGTTTCCGTCGCACGACGGAACTCTTCGATGTAAAGCGCCGCCAGCGACATGCCGAGTTGACCGTTGCAGACGAACGTGATGTCGTCACCGCCAAAAACCAACGGGCGAAACGGCCAGTAAGGCTTATTCTTGTCGTCTTTATCCAACGCCAGTGTGATCTTCTTTTGTGCGATCTGTGTTTTGTGTTTCTCTTCAATGCCTTGTGGCGGGACTTCAGTCAGCACCCATTCTTTCCGTTTCTTGTCAGGAGTGGTTTGTTCACTAATTTGCTTATTCAGCACAGCCAGCGTCTGAACCAAGGCTTTCTCTGCCGCTTCCCGAACCTGCCGGGAAAAGTCGCGCCGAAGTTTGATGTACTGCAAGTTATCTTGCGCGCGTTCATCAAGCTTTTTAAGCCGCTCACCCAAACTGTTGCCGTCGGCATGCACGACCGCGATGTAACTCTCTTCGCCAGCCGTGCGGCTTAATTCGTCAAGTTCGTAGGTAAACTTGAGGCGAGCCAGTTCGCCTTGCGCATCGTGCTTGGCAACGAGGTATTGCAAACGACGGTTCGCTTTATCGACCACTTCGAGCTTGGCTTTGGCTTCGCGCGCAATCAATCGGGTCTTTGCTTTTTCCGGCTCCAGCCCACGATTAGAGCGCACAGCAGGCAAGCTCGTTGAACTACATTTCGCCGATACTCCCAATCCCAGTTGAAACATCGGCACGGCCTGCCGCATTTTTTTCTTTTCTAACAGCTTGCCTTCAATCAATTCTCGCACGCCGTCTTTCAAGTCATTCGCCTGCGGATTCCAGACAGGCATCTGACGATGCGCGATGACCAGTTGCAGCCCCGGCGCTTTTTTGAGGGCGTGCCGGGAAAGGGATTGCGCAAAGCTTCGGGCCAGATTTTCAGTGCGAAATAGAATGGCAGCGTTTCCGCCTGCTGCATAAATCAACTCCGCTTCAAGTTGATGCAGTTCCAACTCTAGTTTTTCATCGAGGCTCAAAACCCGTCGGCTTGCCTGACGCACCGGCTTGATATTGCTCTTTAACCTGACCAGCAAGCCTTTCACCCAATCGCCCGTTGCTTCCTCTACCAAAAGAGAGGCACCCAGGTTCTCGCGCAGTCGGTTACTGGAAAATATGTAATCCTGAATGGCCGCCGTATCCACGACCGTTAACACAACGTCTGTCAGCATAGTTTCCCTCTATTTGCTATCTGCCTGATCAAACCAACGTTTCAACTTATGCGCCAGCGTTTCCAGGTCTTCGTTGCCGAATACTCTGACGCGCACTTTATTTTCCCATTCTTTTTCGACTTCATTGCCAAGTGCGGTCACTTTGCCTTGCTCGACACAACTTACCAGTGCAACACGCGCTTCATCTCCCCCTAGTTGCGCCGCGCGGACAACTGCTTCCAGCAGTTTCAATTTCGCCACCTTGCGGTCATTCCCGGCAAAGCAGGAAAAATAGAAAAGCTGATAGCCACGCAAAGCAAGCACGTCCGACTCAGTCAAACGGTCTTCGTCATTGCGAGCAATCAGGTTGAGTATTGTGCCTTGCGGATTGAGTTGAGCGGTGTCAGCGATTTGGCGAAGCTGGCTCAGCGTGTGATGTTCGAGCCAATTGCCTTTCAACCAATTGACCAGCTTTTCTTTAGTGCCAAAGTCGTTCGCTGTAGCAATGGCCTCCAATGAATTGCCCGCATTGACCTGTAGCGCCAAAAGAAGTGCGTCATACCCCGCGATGATTTTGTTATGGGCGCGGGCATCCGGCTGCTGTTTGTTTGGAAGCTCGCCCTCGATAAGGTTCAATTGGGCGAGAAAATCCTGGCGGGTAGGAAATTCCTCTTTCAGATTGAGCCAGGTCTTGCGCCACGTCTCGACGCCAGCGCGATGGGAATTTACCTGACTGAGTGCGGCGGCAGCGTTCTGACTTTTGACTTCCTTTTCATAGGGCATCTTGCCTTCTTCGAAATCATCGTGCAGTTTCAGTAACGTTTCCGGCGTGATTTGCACTGCTGTGCCAACGGCATATTCGTTGCCATCGTCAAACTTCATCTTAAGGCTTCCTGCATCGAGATAGCTGAAGACCGCTTTGTCCCGAAACACTTTAGAAAACTCTCGATGCGCGTGAACCGCCATCATTTTGGTGCCGCCGGTATAGTTCAATCCTACGCTCTTGCCTTTAAGCGTGTCGAGCGACGTTTTGAGTGCGCGGGCAATTTCATGGGCATCGGCTTCGCGGGTAAGGATGTCATCGCCTTCACTCACCTTGAATCCTTCCTTTTGCAGAACACGTCGTAACCGTTTAGCCGCCTCGTCTTTCACCGCGTCCGTATAAATCAAATAGACATGCCCGTCTTCATTCAAAAGCAGCTTCGCTGCCACCCAGTTGGGCAGTGCATTCGCGCCGACCAGTAAAAACAGATGATCGCTGCGAAGGTTATCTGGAATAGGATTCGCTGGCATCAACCCTCCCTTTCACTTCCGCTCAAACATTTCAACCATCGCCCGCAACCTCTGCGGCGAAATAACAATTCGCTGTTCCCGCACTCCCGCCGCATCCAACTCCGGCGTCAACGTCACACCACGCCGGATGTATTCGATCTCGCGCTCTTTGTGCAGCGTCGCCAGGATCATCCTGCCGGACATTGCGGTGGTGCCGCCCGTGAAATCGGCGATGATCTCGTGCGGGCGCAAATCCGGCGCGGTCTCTGGCAGGCGGCGGTAAATCTCTGCCACGCTTTGCGCCGTCTGGCCGATGTCGTTCTCGTCATCAATCTCAACCTTGTAGCAGACCGCCGCGCGTCCCGAGATGCTTTTGACAATGGTTTGGACGACGCCTGTCGCTGTTTCAAAGTACTGACTCGAGCCTTGCGCGCCGAGCCTACAGATGATCCAACAATGCCGCAGCACGGGCGCGTGGTAGCGCACGGCAAAGGCCATCTGCCCCCAATTGCTTTTGAAGAGTTCGGCCAGGTCTAACGCGCCGTCATTCACCGCCGTTTGCAGTTCCGCCACCGTTGCGTAACGGCTTTGTCCCGTCGGCCCGCGCGGTTGATAAACGCTCAGTTGCAGAATAAAGCCGGGATGTGGGTCAGGGACGACCGAAGCGACTACGAAGGGCCGCGCGTTGCGAAGCGCATTGAAGATCAGGAAGGCCACCGTCGTACCAAACGCAAGCAACGGCAGCACCAGTTTGACCAGCGGCTCGGTGAAATGATGCGCGGGCACGGGGCCGCTCGACCAGCCGATCAGATATTGGCTCGCTTCCTGAATCACCGGCAGCAGCGAATCTACGATCCAACTCGCCGTCGCCACACTGACCGCAAAGAGGCAGACCGCTTTGACGCTGCCGCCGCGCTCGAAGGCGAACATCTGGCTCAGGCCTTCGACCAGTGTTGCGCGCAGCGAGGGCGTGACAGTCATCTGGTGCCGCGCCGGAGTGGACGCTGATGCGGGCGACGCGATTGTGGGTTTGGCGACTGAAGCCATCTACGGGCTCCTCGAAATCCGCCGCGCGGGCGACGGTGCTGAATACTGTTTATGCGGTCTTGCGGGCGCGCGCGGGCGTGTCTTCGTCTTCTTCAGTGGGGCAGCAAAAGGATAAAAGGGCGTGAGCAAGCACGCCGGACGCGCGGTTTCGCCAAGTTCGTGACAACTCTGTGTGCGTTGATTGTTTCCTGTGATTCTACCGAGTAGCTGCTAGCGGCTTCACCAGCCCAACCCTATTTCGGCACCAAGGTCGCTGAGCGGGGCGCAGTCTAGGTCAAAAATGTCTGGCCGTCAACGACTACGCACGATGAAACATTTGACAATTTATACACTGATTATTGGGCGGTTAATTGAGGGGAGGAAGATACGGTAAGCCCACTGTCTCGGTTGAGATTCTGTTGAATGAAGATTGAAAAATCATTCCTTTGAGCTAACAGCATTGATCTGCTGCCCGCCATCCGCTGCGATATTGACTTGTGCGGATTGTTGATCGTGACCGGCGACGGATACCGCCGCAAATCCCGCATCGCCTGCAAGGTTTGCTGAAAGGCCTGCATGTAACGGTCAGCCATCTGTGCGGCGTGCTCGACGGCTGCTTGTTCGTGCGCATAGGGCGGGGGCCAATAACCGTGCCCACGTTCGCGCGGAAACTCTCTTTCGCGACAAGCTTCTTCCATCAGCCAAGCGGCCAGATCGGCGCGCATCTCCGTTTCAGCGCGGGCGACAGTTACTTCATTCCAGTTTGAATTGCAGATGCAAAACGCCGAATTCAAGATCAACAGGCCCAGCCTGTTGATCGAGGCCTGCAAGCTGATTGATGAGATGCAAATTTTTCAGCAGAATCAGGGCGCGCAGAGCGATCTTTATGAATACCTGCTGAGCAGGCTCAACACCGCCGGACGCAACGGCCAGTTCCGCACGCCGCGTCACATCATTCGGATAATGGTGCGGATGGTTGCGCCCAAGGCCACCGAGCGCATTTGCGATCCGGCAGCGGGGACGTGCGGCTTTCTGGTCAACGCCTATCAGCACATTTTGAAAACCAACACCAGCCCAGAAATTCTGATTTACGACGAAGAAGGCATGCCGCATCATCTGGCGGGGATTTGCTGTCACCCGCCAAGTGCGATTTTTTGGAAACGCGGGCGTTGACTGGCTATGACAACGATTCGGGAATGACGATGTTACGCATCGGTTCGATGAATCCGATACTGTGTGTCTTAGCCGTAGATCGGCTTGCCAGCCAACCTAAGCGTCCAACTCATAAGCGCGTTTGAACCAGTCTTTGACCTCAGCATCAATGTCGGCCAGCGTTTTGATTTCGATGCGATGAGTAATGCGGTCTTTCTTAGCGAAGCCGCCGGTCTCAAGCAGGCGGCCTGCGCCTTTGAGTCCGCCCAGGGCGAAGCCGAAATCCAGGCGGGTGCGGGTGGCGGGTTTGAGTTGAGCGATGACGTGATGGCGATAGAGCGGGACGATGGTTTTGCCAGGGCTGGCTTTGATGTCCGGCGCAAAATTCAAACAGAAGCTCAACAACTCTTCGTACAGCGGACGCAAACCGGCTTTGGCGCCGGAGAACATGGCTTCGACATATTGCTCAGCCATTTGCAGGTAGCCTTCGGGCGTGTCCTCTTCCGCGCCTTTGTCGAGCGAGCGTTCGGCCAGCCACCCAGCGGTGTTGGTGCCCAACTTAAATTCGTTCTTGAGCCAGTCACGGCGCTCCTGTTCGGTGGCGGGGCCTGCGCGGTCGATAAATGTGAGCCATTCAGCGAGCGAACGGCCCGTTTTGGCGGGCAAAGTCTCGATCCATTTTTGCACCATCGCGATGCCGGGGTGAACGCTGTAGCGGGTTTGTGGGCGGGCTTTGCTCATTTGCTTGTTTGGGTGAACTCGATGGTGTTGCCATCGAGGTCGCGCACGGCAATCAGCTTTTCGCCGTGCCGCTCGGTGACTTTGCCGTCTACTTTGCCGCCTGCGGTTTGCACTGTTTGCACGGCGGCTTCGATGTCAGTGACGGCGAAGCGCAACTGGTGACGATTTTGCGGAGCTTTGACGCGCGCGCTTTGATTGGGGCAGAGCAGTAAATTGATTCCAGCTAAATTGCCTTGCTGGCACGCGGTTGTGCTTGCGCCGGATGGCGGCGCGGATTCCAGTCCTGCGCCAAAGACTTCGTTGTAAAAGCGCACCATCGCGGCCATGTTGTTCGTCGCCAGCGTGACGCGATTCAATGACGCGGACGCGGGTGCCACCGATGTTTTCAAGGAAGCTTTGCTGCTGCCGGTTTTGCCGACGGAATAGACGGCGACGGCAATGTAACCAACCACGATCAATAAAAGCAATGGCCCTTTCATCAGCACATCCCTCCTTCAGGTAGTTGCCAGCGTGCGAGGCGTTGGCCTGCGCCGTCTTCGCACTTGCCGCCCTTCATCAAATGGGAGAAGCGGTTTGTCTTTGTCGCAAACTCAGTGATCAATCGGCGACAGTAACGGTGACGCATAGCCAGTCAAACCAACCCGCGCGATCACGGCACAGAGCGAGCGGTTTGACCGGTTATTCGCCACCGAGGCCAATGCCTTTTTTCTCTTTGCGGCGCGACTCGATCCATTCACGCAATACGGCTTCCAGAGCGGGACCGCCGAATTGCTGCTGCATCTCTTCCCACTTTTGTCTGCCGATGTGGCCCAGATGGCGGCGGCGGCGCTGTTTGCCGACGTAATAAACTTCGCGGCAATCCCAGCCGACGCCTTTTTGCACCCATTCGATGTTGACGCCGACACGCGGCGGTTTTGTGCCACTCATAGCTTCCGGCCCCCCTTTTTTGACTTCGGGTTTAACCCGCGATTTGACTACTGTCGGGCGCACTGGTTTAAGCGCCGGAGCCGGTACTGCTGGTTCCTCACGCTGTGCGATGCGTCGGACTTCCCCAGTTCCGCCTGTGGCCACTGGCCCAGCCGCCGTTTGCCCAAGCGGATGAAAGGGCAGCACGATGCCCGAGTGTCCGGTAGTGCCGTTTTGGAGTGCTTCAACGTATTCTTCTTCAACAGCGCTGTCGCTAACCGTTTGTTGGTTGAAGCTTTCGACTTCCGCTTCCGCTAAGCGCCGGTCACGCAAGGGTTGAACTTGCGCCGATGATTCCTTTGTGAGGAAGGAAGGTTCTGAATGTCCGCGCGCGACCGGGGCGGCATCTGAAACCATCGGCGTTAGAATTTTCCCGGCGTTTCATCGTAATAGGTCGAGCCGTTCACATAGCCCGAAGCATACATATCGTCATAACTGCGCTGTTGCGGTTTGTTGCGCGTGCGCAATTTGGCGTCGAGCCGCGCCCGCACGGCACCGGGCAATTCACCGCGTACCTCTTCGATCCATTCTTCGGCCATCGCCTCGGCAGTGATTTCGGCGATCAGGTTTTTGGTGGCAATCATAGTCGGATGGCGTAACGCATCGCGGCGGGCATTGGTTTTGAATTCGACTCGTTCGCCGCGTTCGCGCCGGTCTAAAGCATCGCGGCGCGCTTCGGGGTCTTGCGATTGCAGCCATATACCCAACCCCATCACCGCAACGGGCACAACCACCAACCCCCATTTCAGATATTCGAGCAAATAAGGGTTGAGCGAAGCACTCGTCATCTGTTGCGCGAAGTGGCAAACGACGTTGACTGCGATGACCGCGAACAAACCCATAATGCCCGCGATGGCCGTGTGAATCTCGCGCGGCGTTTCATAGGTCGTCATCAATCCTTTGCGAAGTAGAAGTAGCACGCGTTCAATCGCGTAGACATAAAGTGTCGCCAGCACTCCACGCAAAACCCAATGCCGACCGGGGAAAAGCGAATAAACCAAAATCCACGACGCGATGCCGCAAAACACGGCGATCCCCAAAATCGTGCGATCCCAGGCGGCCCGGTGCTGCCGCCTGGTTGCCTCATCGTAGGCTTCTTGTGTTGACATGTTTTCTTGCTTTGCAGACATCTCGACCTCCGTACTTTCTATTCATCTTTTTGTTTGACCGTTTGAACTAGCAAGGTGTGCCAGTAGCCCGACCTTGAAGGAAGGGCGCTCTCTTTGCCAGCCACCGGCCCTTGCTCACGCGCGGGCTACTGACACGTTGCGTGCGGCTGGTGCAAGCGCAGACAACACAGAGACCACCAAAAAAGGGAAGCATGAAATGGTCTGTGTTGTCTGCGCCTGTCTCGTAAAAATCCAGGTGCAGCCATCAGGCCGCCGCCCGCAAGGCCCAATAGCTTTGCTGCGGCGTGCTCACGATGGAAAAGAGCGCGCCTTGTGGGTCTTCCAACACCGCGCAGCGCCCCATGCTGGGCAACTCGCTCGGCGCGGTTTTGACCTTCGCGCCCAGCATCTGCGCTTTGCGCAAACTGCGCTCAAAATCTTCGACGGCAAAATAGGCGAGCCATTGCGAACCGTTGTCGCCCAACGACTCGCTCAGCGGCTGCATACCGCCCGATTCCTGCGTGCTCTTTTTGGGTTTGAAAGTCGTGTAGGCGCGCGCTCCGACAGCGCGCGTTTGGGCTTGCCAGCCAAAGAGGCCGCTGTAAAAGCTTTTGGCCGTCTCGCAATCGGTCGTCACCAATTCCTGCCAGGAGAGCGCGCCGGATTGATTGACGACTTCGGCGCCGATGTGATTGCGCGCCTGCCACAGGGCGAAGATGGCGCCCGTAGGGTCTTGCATCACGGCCACGCGCCCGACATCGCTCACGTCCTGTGGCGGCGAAAGCAATTCACCGCCCAAGGCCAGGGCTTGCTGCACGCTTTTATCTACGTTGTCGGTGGCGATGTATAAACGCCAACTGGCGGACATTTCGTCGTCCAGCGTTTCATCAAAGGCCTCATGCAATGCGCCCACGTCGCGGCCATCCAGTTGCAGCATCGTATAAAAGCTGCCGTCTTCCATCGGCATATAGCTGCGCCGCCAACCGAACATTTCGCTATAAAACCGGTTGGAAGCCGAAGCATCCGCCGTGCTCAACTCGACCCAGCAAAACGTGCCGGGAAAATGTCTGGTGATCTCTGCCATCGCTCAACTCTCCTTCTGAAATATGTCGTGACCGTTGTTTTAATTGTGAAACAGAACTTTGCTAAAAAAAGCCGGAAGCCTTCCCGGGTGGGCAAGTTCCCCGCCAGCTCGGTGCGGGCAACCAAGCTGGCGGGGCGCGGACCCAGGCTGAGTCAAGTGGTGCTTCAGGCAGGAATCGAATAATCGTTCGAGACCGAATAGCGCACTGAATGAATGTTTGAAGATATGCTCTGCAAACCGCGCGCATCTGCAATTGTGCCGGCGAAGCCGACCGGATCCTTGTGTTCATAGGACAACGCGGCATTCTTCAACAGGCAATCGCATTCAAAGACCGTGTTCAAAACCGCTTGCTTGCGACGTTGGGCTAAGCTGGAGCGGCGGGCAATGGACACTCAAAAACACAACAATTCACTACACACTCGGCTTTCAGCTTAAGCCTGTGGGCGAAACCGGTGCGGCCATTACTCAATAGTTTGTTGTGAAAGATGATCTGTCTGACTTACTGTTTCAAGACTGAAACAGTATAAGTAAACCGCCCTTAAAATTCAATACTTGATTTGCGCTTTTCGGAAATTATTTTGTGACTGAAGAAGGTTATCGTGCGAGACACTGTCCGCGCGCCGGTCAAGCTGGCGCGCGAGCTATTCATCTTGTTTGAGATCAATCAGCGGCTGGACTTGATGGATGTTATTTACAACGTGCGCAGCGAAGTATCCTCATTCTAAATTCTAACTGCGCAGCGCGGCGGCGGCGATTGTGTTGCTTGCGCCTGATGATGAACGAACCTTATGATATGGGCCTCCCCCGTCATGATTGAGGGCGGCTTGCTCTAGGGCCGCGGAAGCAGCTTGGCTATGTATTGCAGTGCGTGCAACCTGGAATATTCCGACGAGTTGAAGTTTTGCCGAAGTTGCGGCCAGCCTTTGGTGTGCGCCGTCGGTGAGCCCGTCACGGAATCGCTGTGCTGCACTCGCTGTGGCGCGCGTTTGATACGCGGGGAAAAGACTTGTCAGCTTTGTGGCGTGCGCACAGGGGCGCTGGGCCAGGAAACGGTGACAGGGTCGTGCCACAATTGTGGCACATACTGGCGTAGCAGTTGGTTGTTCTGTAAACGTTGCGGCTTAGATCGTGACCGGGCGCTGCAATTGACACTCGCCGCCGCAGGTAAGACTTCGGCCTTCAATGCCGGTGTCACGCGTGAGGTAGTGGCGGATGCGAGCGCCCCGCGTTGCAACTATTGCGGCGCAGAAACCACTCCGCATTCGCATTTTTGCGAGAACTGCGGCATGCGCCAGTCGCCCAGCGCCAATGGCGCTCCGGTGCAAACGCAATCCACACCGGTTGCCCCGCCCATTTCCAAGGTCGATGTATTGGCCACCACCATCGAAGAAGACGAGCCGCTCATCTCTGTCAAAGACCTTTTCGGCGCCACGGTCGTCAACCTCGAGCAGCAAATTCGCAAAAGCAACCCGACTTATGAACCAACGCCACCTGTTGAGCCGCAGCTTGAAACAGAAAACACTCGCGTGACAGGCGAGCGCGCGGTGGAAAAGAAACGTGTCACCACGCAATTCCCTCCTCCCCCCGGCGACTCTGTAAGCAGTGGTGCGGCTGGCGCGCAACTAAAAACTTTGCGGCAAGCCCTGGGCGAGGATGCTTCAACGCATAAAATTGCCAGCCAAATGGACGCCATACCAACTGCACTCCGTCAGCCTTCAGTGGAAACCCAACGCATAGGCCAACGCACGCGCTGGGCGACCTGGATGGTGATGTTTGCGATGGCGTTGCTGGCGTTTTTGCTCACGGCAGTCTGGCAAACTTCGCGGCAGCCCCGGTCGCCGGGGATTGTTTCAACGCCTTCGCCTGAAGCCACTGCTTCAGTGCAATCACAAGCCTCGCCGGAAACAAACGCTCAGGTGCCCGCGGACATGGTCTATGTTCCCGGCGGTTTGTTCGAGATGGGACGCACGGATGGCGATGATTATGAAAAGCCAGCACATTTCGTGGCCGTGAAGGCTTTTTACCTAGACCGCACCGAGGTCACCAATGAACAATATAAAGCTTTCGTAGACGCCACCGGACGCGCGGCGCCGCAACATTGGCGTGGCAACCAACCGCCCGCCGGCGAGGCCAAACATCCCGTCGTCAATGTTTCCTGGAACGACGCAGTGGCCTATGCCGAATGGGTCGGCAAACGTTTGCCGACCGAAGAGGAATGGGAATTTGCGGCGCGTGGCACCGATGGCCGCCTATATCCGTGGGGCGCGGAATGGCACCAGGATTTCGCCAACACCGCCGAGAGCGGGACGAGCAAGATTGTCGAAGTGGGCCGTTATCCCGGCGGCGCTAGCCCATTTGGCGCGCTCGATCTGTGCGGCAATGTCTGGGAATGGACGGCCAGCGAGTTGCGCTCATACCAAACACAGGAGGCCATCGCTTCCGATCAACAGGTCGCGCGCAAGGTGATCCGCGGCGGTGCCTATGACGTGCGCAACGACCGCGCCACCACCACGTATCGCGGCGTCGTGCAAGCCGACAAGGTCTATCCTAAAACGGGCTTCCGCTGCGTGCGCGATGTCCAGTAAATGGTTGCGCGCCAGTCGTCCGCGCCAAAAGCCAAGCCCGGCTTGACCAAAATAGTTATGAAAGCGTTAGCCCCCTTCGTAATCTTTCTGCTCCTGTTTCTGAATAGCCTCTGTTTGGCGGCGCAAGACCCGACTGGACGGGATCTGCCGCCGAAGCCCGCGCCCGCCAAAACGCCGCCCAAAACAACCAAGCCCGCGCCGCCCAAGCCTAAACCCGCCGCCACCAAAACCGCACCGGCCAAAACCGCCCCAGCCAAACCGCGTTCGTCGCCCGTGGCCACAGCGCGTTTGCTGGTTACCGGCATTCCCAATTCGGCGGTTGAACTCGATGGTCAGACGCGCGGCATCATCGGCAGGGACGGTAAGCTCGCGCTCAATGCCGTCGCGCTGGGCGAACATCAGTTACGTGTGAACGCGGACGGATACGAAGCGTGGACGGGCGCGGTGGAAATCAAAGCCCCGACGACAAATTTTGCTGTCGCGCAGAAAAAGAAAGCCTTGACTGGCAAACTCGCCATTCAGGTCAATCAGCCAGGCACTGAGGTTTTCATTGACGAACGGCTCAGCGTCAAAAGCATCGCGGGCCAGCAGATTTCGGTGGATGGGCTGTTGCCGGGTGATCATCGCGTGCGGGCCGTTAAAGCCGGGTTCCGCGACTGGCGCAACGTCGTCAAGGTGACGGCGGGCGAGGCCACACAGGTGGAAATTGTGCTGGTGCCAAACCTCACTCCTGAAATGGTGCGTGTGCCCGGTGGTGAGTTTGTAATGGGCGAAGACAGCGGCCCGCGAGATGCCAAACCCGCCCATCCGGTCACGCTCAGCGAATTTGAAATCTCACGACGCGAGATCAGTAATCGCAGCTATAAACTATTCGTCACGGCGACCAATCATCCCGCACCCAACCCGCAACTTTCCGGCTGGCAAGGCGCAAACTATCCTGCCGCACAGGCAGACAATCCCGTCGCGGGCATCAGTTGGGAAGATGCCACCGCCTTTTGCCATTGGTTGACGCAGCAAACCGGTGCGCGTTACCGACTGCCCACCGAAGCCGAATGGGAAAAGGCGGCGCGCACTGTCAGCAATGCCTATCAATCGGTCGGCTTAGTTTATGAATGGTGTCAGGATTGGTACGACCCCAACTATTACAAGCGCCGCGAGAAGGTCAATCCGCCCGGTCCGGCTCAACCGCCCAAACTCAAGAAGTCCAAAGAAGGCCCGCAGCGTGTCGTGCGCGGCGGCGTGGCATCACGCACGGGCAGCCGCTTGACGCCTTACGAACGCAACTACTACTTCCCTGCCCAGGGCCGCGCCGACATTGGCTTTCGCGTCGTGCGCGAGGTCAAGCCCTAACTCAGCGCGCGTGAATGTGCGGGTCGCCTTCCGCCAGCACCAAATCGTCCGGCCAGGCCAATTCGACGCCGTGCTTGACCAGCAGCGTTTGAAACTCCGCCAACTTGTCCGCCTCATTGCGCACGGCGCGCGGCGTGATCTGTTGCAACAGACAATGCGCCGCCAAGCGCCCCGCCACTTCCCCGATGTTCCATTCAACCGGATGCAAGCGGTAACAGCCGTTGGTGATGTGCGTCGTGCCGATGTTCTTGCACGCGGGTAGCAAGTTCTCCAGCCGTTGCGGAATCAAGGCGCCCAGCGGAATTTGAAATGGCAACGAGCCGACATCAAGGTAATTGTTCCCGCCCGAACTGGGATGCAGATCAATGCGGTAATAGCCAATGCCGACCGTATCGTGATAGCGCTCGGCCAACGTTTGACCGGGCCGCAACGCCGCGCCCACATGCTGTTCGATAATCGTGAACTCGGCCCGGATGCGCCGCGACTCGCGTATGTAAGCCGCCTGCGCCAGGCCATCCGCCGAACCCGTCACCTCGCCGCGCAGTTTCAAGCCGGGCCAGCCCACACCGCCATCAGAACGTGGCGCGGCGGTTTGCAACCAGTACACCAACGACAAACTTTGCTCGCGCGCGGCGGCCAGATGCCGCGCTTGTTCGGCTTCGCTGCTGGTGCACAAATCGCCCAGCAGATAATCGGTCTGCGGCCAATTGACCAGACAGATGTCGCTGGCAAAGGGCGGCGCGAAGTTGTCGCGGTCGAGGATGCGGCGATACGTCCACAATCCGGCGAAGACTTGGTTGGCTTCCTGGTGCGGGGTGAAATGATAGGTCAGTGGCGTCATCAAACGTGGATGCGTGATCGTCCACGCGAGCAACGGCCCCGGCCACGCGGGCGCGAGCGGCGGCACGAAGTCGCGCCAGAATTCATAATTGGCGGGCCGTTCAATCGTGTGGTCTTCGCCCGCGTAGTGGCTGAGCGCGAAGCAAAGCGAAAACGCCTGCACATTGCTGGGCTGATATTCAGTCGGCGCGCTCGGCTCGCCGGTCATGGCTTGTGACTCAAACCCGGTGACGTATTCCGCGCCCGCCAGCGGCAGCAGATCGCCCAATTCGGTCGCGTCCAAAACATAATCCGCTTCGATCACGCATTCCCTGCCAGCGCGCAGATCGCGCAAGCGCACGGCGCGCACGCGGTCACCGTCCGCGTCCACCGCAACGGCCTTGTGCCCGCGCAAAATCGTCAACACACCCCGGCTGACCAGCGGCGCGAACATTTCTTCTAACGCGGCCAGCGCCACACGCGGTTCGTGACAGAGTGGCGAGACCCAACCGTTGCCTGGATTCAAAAAACGCGCCGCCCGTGCCGCCGCGCTCAACGGATAGTTGCGGCGATAATAACCGCGCACGCGATTGCGCCAGCGGCGATAGCTGGCCGTGCAGCCAAAGCCCTCGATCCAGCCGTGCTCATCGGGCGGCACGGCTTGTGCGGTCAGTTGTCCGCCTAACCATTCGCCCGCTTCGGTTAAGGTCACGTGCAAGCTGTGTTCGACCGCCATTTCAGCGGCAGCCAGCGCGGCGGCACAACCGCCCACGCCGCCGCCTACGATCAGAATCCTGGTCTTCGCTGCGCTCACCTTGTTTGCCTCAACCTTTCCGGAAAGTTTTGTGTCTGCGGTTCTAGCCGCACCCCGCACGGCTGTCAAATCGCCAGCTTTTGCGCGAGGCCTAAAGACAGGGCTTTGCAAAGGTCCTCAAACATCGGCCAAAGACATCTGGCTGGCGACTTTGCAAAAGCCCTGGATCTAAAGATTCTGCACGCACGCTTGAACAATGACTTGCGGGCGACTCCTCTTGTAGTGGCGAATTTATCAGCACTGTCGTGCACGCATAAATTCGCCACGACGACGAGCCGCTTTCAGCATAATTCCCAAACTGGCTGCCAAGCTGGTCAGCGGGACTGCCTGCCGGTCAAGGCAGGCGCGCAAAAAAACAGCCGCCCGGATTGATAAAATGCTTGGCAATTGCACGGACATAACGAATAATCCTCGCCGTCAAAACAACAAGCTTGGACGTGTTCCCTGAGATTCTTTGCGCGGAAGAGCAGCCGTGAACTTGATTGCTTTACCGCCGCAGACCGTTACACCAGAAAGTCGCTGCCGCATCACCAGGCGGTTTCAGCGCTGGCTGGCTGAAGCGGAGTTACACCCTTTTCGACTTCATCATAACTGAGCGAAACACGCCGAACGCTTCACGAAGTCCTTTGGCTTCGGTGCCCTTGTAGACTCATCCCAAAAATCCAATCCGGCTTGGTTCTCACAACCAATGCCCGTGCGTGATTGACAGGCAGCGCGCTTGCTGCTTGTCAATTCGTCACACGAATAACTGCATCCCGTCAAAAAATATCATCGGCGCCGCCGTGCCCGTTGCTGGCCGCGTCAAGCTGTAAAGTTGTCCGGAGGAACCCTTGAAAAACCGCGTTAGATCATTATCGTTACTCTTCGTCATTTTGTTTACCGTCGCTGCCGCCGCAGGCGCGGCGTGGCGTCTTCCAGCCGTCAAAGTGTCGGTCAAACACTTTTCGCGTGCGGCGTCAGAAATCAGCCGGAAGGCATGGCGCAACCTTTTGGGCGCGGGCGTGCTCGCCGCCGAACCGACCCAGCAACAACTCACGACCTGGCCCACCTTGGCCGAACAGTTGCAAAAGTCCAAGGTGCGACCGGGCACGGCCCTTGAAAAACTGATCCAGGAAAACCAGGAGTTCACCCTGTTGCGCCAGGATGAAATCAGCGACAAACGCGGTTTGCCGCCCTGGCTGCGCGTGTGGTGGCGCAAGGCGCATCCCGAACTCACTTATTCGGCGGCAGACCCCATCGGCGGCTATCCACACGTTTTGAAAGAGGTGTTGGAATGGATGGAGTGGCATCAGGATTTACGCTCCGGGATGGGGCTTCAACCCCTCGGCACGGGACAGCAAAACGAAGAGGAAGAAGAAGAAGCTGAACGGTTGCAAGCGCCGAATTCGACCATCACCAATGAACAACGCGTTTCGGGCGCACAAACCACGGCCCGCAGTGAATCGGACATCCGCATCAACTTTTTCGATCCGACCAAAATCATCTCGGCCTCCAATGCCATTACGGCCAGCGGGCAGCAGGCCGTTTTTTATTCAACCAACAGCGGCGTGAGTTGGGCGCAAACAGCGCTGGCTTTGCAAAGCGGCGATGCCTTTCATTCCGATCCGACGGTGGATTGGACTTCGGACGGGCGCGCGTGGTCATCAACCTTGGGCATTGATGCCAGCTCCACGGTGCTCAAATTGCGCAACTATTTTTCGACCAACAATGGCGCGGCCTGGACGTTTGAAACCACGCCTTCGGGCACGCAGACCAGCGTGGACAAACAAATGGTCTGGGTGGATCACAGTGCGACCTCGCCCTATTTCAATCGCATGTATGCCATCTGGCACAACGGCAACCCGGCGTATATGAATCGCCGTACCGCCGGCGTCAGCGGCACTTGGTTGGCCAGCCCGCTACAGGTCAGCGGCGCTGAAAGCACTGGCACAGCCATTGGCGGCGATGTCAAAAGCAACAGCTTTGGCGATGTCTTCGGCTTCTGGCCCACCACCGGCAACGCGCGCGTCTTCGTGACCAAATCCATCAACGGCGGCGATTCGTTTGGGGTGCCGGTGCAAATCGCCTCGACCTATGACACGTATGATATTGGGGTGCCTTCCTTCAATAGCCGTCGCGCGCTGATCTATGTTTCAGGCGCGACCTATCGCACGGCGGCCAAGAATCTGGTCTATGCCGCCTGGACGGATTTGAGCGGCGAAGCGGGTTGTACCACAGCGGCCAACGAACCAGCTTCCAACGTGGCTTCCGCTTGCAAGACGCGCATTTGGTTTGCGCGTTCCGCCGATGGCGGCGCCACCTGGGCGGCCAAAATCAGAGTCAATCATCAGGCCAGCCTCAACGACCAATTCAATCAATGGCTGGCGGTGGATGAAACGACCGGCGCGCTCGGCATTATGTATTACGACACCGTCGCCGATGCTGGGCGGAAGAAAACGCACGTTTACTATCAGCACTCCTTTGATGACGGCGTGACCTGGTCGGCAGCCGAGCAAGTCACGACCGGCCAAACCGATGAAACCAGCACGGGCACGGATACCGGCAATCAATACGGCGATTACAACGGCTTGTCGGCGTATGCGGGCATCCTGTTTCCATCGTGGACGGATCGGCGCGGCGGCGCGCGCGAAGAGGTTTGGACGGCGAAGATTGCCGATGCCGCCTGCACTCCCCCCGGCGCGCCCACGATCACCAGCGTTTCGGCGACGGCGGCCAATCAGTTGACGGTGAACTGGACGAACGGCGCACCTGCCGCCGCCACTTTCAATGTCTATCGCGCGCTGGGCACCTGTGCCGCGCCAGGCGCTTACACGCTGATCGCCTCGAATGTGGCGGGCACGTCTTACGCGGACAATGCTGTTTCCGGCAGCGTCACTTATTCCTACAAAGTCACCGGCAAGGACGCGACGGGCGCTTGCGAATCGGCGCAATCGGCTTGCAGTCAGGGCACCGCGACCGGCGTGTGCAACCTGCCGCCAGCGTTTGCGGGCCTGACCAGCGTGACTAACAGTGCCCAGGCGACCTGTTCGCTCAGTCTGGCGTGGTCGGCGGGCACGGCCTTTTGCGGCGGCCCGTTGAGTTATCGCGTCTATCGTTCGACCAATTCGGGCTTCACACCCGGCGCGGGCAATCTAATCGCGACCGTCAGCGGCACGAGTTATAACGACAGCGGCAGTTTGATGAACGGCACGCCGTACTATTACATCGTGCGTGCCGTAGACAATGCGACCTCCCTCGCCGAATCCAACCTTGTCGAACGCAGTGGCACGCCGACCGGGCCGATCACGATCACCACGCTGACGGAAACCTTTGAAGCGCCCAGCGGCTTTGACAACACGGGCTGGACGCACGCGGCAATCAGTGGCGGCGTGGATTGGGCCTGGTCAACTACGCAAGCGCAAACGCCGACGCACGACTGGTTTTCAGCCAGTCAAACCGATATTGCCGACCGCGTGCTGGTCTCGCCCGCCTTCACGGCTCAAGCCAACACGACGCTCAGTTTCTGGCACACCTACGCTTTTGAAGGCACCGTCGCCCAAGGCTATGACGGCGGCACGCTGGAGTATTCGACTGACGGCGGCGCGACCTGGACGGTGATGCCCGACGCGCGTTTTACGGCGGGTCTTTTCAACGGCACGATCAACAACACCTTCGGCAACCCGCTCGGCGGCTTGCGCGGCTGGGTGAGCGGGACGATTGGCGCGATGACCCAGGTCAGCGTCAACCTGAGCACCTTTGCCGGACAAAGCATGAAGTTGCGCTGGCACGAAGGCGACGACGGCAGCGTGGCCGCGACGGGCTGGTACGTAGATTCGGTCACGATTGCCAATGCGGGATTCCCCGGTACTTGCGTACCGATCAGTTGCCCAACCATTACCGGCACGGTCAGCGGCGGCGGCGCGATTTGTGCGGGCGGCACAGCGACGGTCACGGTGAGCGTCACGGGCGGGACTGCGCCTTACACAGTGGTGCTCAACAATGGCGGCGGCACACTCAGCGGCGCAGGCCCCTTCAACTTTTCAGTCAGCCCCGGCGCAACGACCAGCTATGCCCTGGCCGCCGGCAGCGTAGACATCAACAACTGTCCGATCACCGGCAGTGGCAGCGCTACGGTAACAATCACGCCCTTGCCCACGACGGCGAACGCCGGGCCGGATCAGGCGGTTTGCAATCTAATAGCAACCTTGGCGGGGAATACGCCCAGCATTGGCACGGGCACCTGGACGTTGGTCAGCGGCCCGGGCACGATCAATTTTAGCAATGCGAATGCGGCGGCGGCGACGGCCACAGCGGCGGTGGCAGGTGCTTACACTTTACGCTGGACGATTGCGAATGGCATTTGCACTTCGGCAGACGATGTCGTCGTGAATTTCGGCGCACCGCCCAGCACGGCCAATGCTGGCCCGGATCAAAGCGGCTGCGGCTTGCAGGCGACGCTGGCGGGCAATCCGCCAATCGTCGGCACGGGTACCTGGACGTTAGTAAACGGGCCGGGGACGATCACGTTCAACAACGCGAGTGCGCCCGCTGCCACAGCGACGGCCTCGACAGCGGGCGCCTATACTCTGCGTTGGACGATTGCCAGCGGCAGTTGCAATACGACCGATGATGTCGTTGTCACTTACACCGCACAACCAACCACGGCAGCGGCGGGGCCGGATCAAAACGTTTGTACGTTGACCGCAACGCTGGCGGGCAACGCGCCCAGCATCGGCACTGGTACGTGGACGCAAGTAAACGGCCCCGGCACGATTACGTTTGGCAATGCTAGCTCACCAATTTCGTCTGCGACAGCCTCGGGGTTGGGCGCATATACCTTGCGCTGGACGATTGCCAATGGCAGTTGCACTTTGGCAGATGATGTTGTCATCACCTATACCGCGCCGCCTACGACGGCCAATGCCGGGCCGGATCAAAACGTCTGCGGCCTGAGCGCCACGTTGGCGGGCAATACGCCCAGCCTTGGCACAGGTACGTGGACACGAGTGAGCGGGCCGGGCACGCTCACTTTCAGCAACGCCAATGCGCCCACCTCACAAGCAACAGCCTCGGTAACGGGTGCATACACCTTGCGCTGGACAATTGCCAACGGCGGCTGCACCTCAACGGATGATGTCGTCGTCACCTACTCGCCCGGAGCCATCACCATCGCGCCTGGCAATTTGCCCAACGCGGTTGCCGGGCAGTCGTATAGTCAGCCGCTCACGGCCAGTGGCGGCACACCGACTTACAATTTCACCCTGCTCAGCGGCAGTTTGCCAACGGGCATTATGTTGAGCAACACGGGCGAAATCGCGGGATCGACCACGGTGATCGGCGCTTCCAACTTCGTAATCAAGGTCACCGACGCGAACGGTTGTATGGGCACCCAAAGTTACACGCTAACCGTGGCGGCTTGCAGCACGATTACAGTCAATCCGGCGGCGTTATCGAATGGCAGGCTGAGCTTGCCGTATAACCAGAGCCTGACGGCGGCGGGCGGGAATGCGCCGTACTCCTTTGCCTTGCAAAGCGGCGCGTTGCCCAACGGCTTGAACCTGGCGGCCAATGGAGCGTTGACGGGCACGCCGACGCAATTGGGCGTATACAACTTCACGGTGCGCGCCACCGATGCGAACACTTGCAACGGTACGCGGGCATATACGCTAACAGTCATCCGCAGCTTTGTGCGCGCCGATTTCGATGGCGATGGGCGCAGCGATCTGAGTGTTTGGCGGCCCGGCAATGGCAATTGGCTGACCATCAATTCTTCCAACAGCCTGCTGCAAACAACGCAGTGGGGCGCGGGCTATGCGCCTTACAACGATGTCATCGTGCCGGGCGATTACGATGGCGATGGCAAGACCGATCTGGCCATTTGGCGTGGCGGCGATTCGATCTGGTACATCCGCAAGAGCAGCGATGGACAGGCTATCCTGCAATTCTATGGCGCCAACTACGCGCCGTATTTCGATGTGCCGGTGCCGGGCGATTATGACGGCGATGGTAAGACTGACTTGGCCGTCTGGCGTCCGACCACGGGCACCTTTTTCGTGCGCAAGAGTTCGGACGGCGGCAATCTGATCCAAGCCTGGGGCGTGAATGGCGATACGCCGGTGCCGGGCGATTACGATGGCGACGGCACAACCGATTTCGCGGTCTGGCGGCCCAGCACGGGCAACTGGCACTTGTTGTTGAGCACGGGCGGCCAGCAGATCATTCAATGGGGCGCGGGCTTTGTGCCCTACAACGATGTGCCGGTGCAAGCCGATTACGACGGTGATGGCAAGACCGATCTGGCCATCTGGCGCGGCGGCGATACGATTTGGTACATCCGCCCCAGCGCCACGCCGGGCGCGCCGATTCTGAAATTCTTTGGGGCGAACTACGCGCCGTATTTCGATGTGCCGGTGCCGGGCGATTTCGACGGCGACGGCAAGGCGGACATTGCGATCTGGCGACCGACGACGGGGACGTGGGCCGCCATTCGCAGTACGAATGGCACATTGCTGATTCAGGAACACGGGCAGAACGGAGATGTGCCCGTGCCCAAGTAAAACGGGTGCTCGTCAAACCCTACAACTAGAAAGCCGGGGGTTTGGGTTGCCCCAAACCCCCGGCTTTGTTTACAACAGGACTTACGCAAAGAGTTGCCACAGAGGCACAGAGGCACAGAGAAAGACGGAGAACGTTGCCGACACGGTGAAAAAGCTCTGTGTCTCCGTGCCTCTGTGGCTAACCTGTTCGTGTCTTGCGTAAGTCCTGTACAAGTTGCTTGCCGCAACCATCCTCAAAGGGTTTCGCGGTGTTCCAGCGCTTGCGACAGCGACTGCGCTTGGCGCTGCGCCGTTTCGATCACAGCTTGTTCATGCAACATCGTGAGCGTTCCCGCGCGCACGACAATTCGCCCATCAATCAAAACCGTTTCGACCGCGCTCGTTTCCGCTGCATAGACAATCGTGGAAACCGGATCAGGTTGCGGCGTCGTGTGCAATTGATCGAGCTTGAGCAATTGCAAATCGGCGCGTTTGCCAATTTCGAGGCTGCCGATTTCCGCTTGCAAGCCCAAGGCGCGCGCGCCGTCAATCGTCGCCATGCGCAGCGCGGTCAAAGCAGGCAGCGCGCGCGGCCCGTGCTGAACTTTTTGCAAGAGCGCCGCCGTGCGCATTTCGGTGAACATATCCAGCCGGTTGTTGCAGGGCGCGCCGTCGGCACCGAGCGAAACCGAGATGCCGCGCCGCAACATTTCGGTCACGGGCGCAATGCCCGAGGCGAGTTTGAGATTGGAAGACGGGCAATGCGCGACGTGCGTGCCTGTGGTTTGCAGGATGTCGAGTTCGGCGGCGTCCACCCAAACGCAATGCGCCAGCACAGTGCGCGCATTGGCGAGACCGACTTCGTTGAGATAGGCGATGTTGCGCTGACCGCTGAGGCGTTCGACCAAGGCAATCTCGTCGCGATTTTCTGAAGCGTGCGTGTGCACCAATACGCCGCGTGCGCGCGCGGTTTCAGCTACTTTTTCCAGCAAGCCGCGTGTGCAACTGACGGCGAAACGCGGCGCAAAACAATAGCGAATGCGCCCGTCCGCCTGCCCGTGCCAGCGTTCCAGCAAGCGCAAGGATTCAGCCAACGAAGCGTCGGTCTCTTCGTGCAAAGCGGCGGGCACATCCTCACCGAAATCCATCATGCATTTGCCGATGGTGGCGCGGAAACCGGCGGCGGCGGCGGCGTCAAACACGGCTTCGGTGTGATTGACCGTTTCCATCGTCAGCGCGCAGGTCGTGCCGCCGCGCATCAATTCGGCAATGCCCAGTTGCGCCGAAGCGTGCAGCGAGGCGGGCGTGTGCGCCGCTTCCATAGGCCAAACACGTTGTTTGAGCCAGTCAATCAACGCCAGGTCATCCGCCGCGCCGCGAAATAACGTTTGGCAAAGGTGTATGTGCGTTTGCACAAAGCCGGGCAGCAAGACGCGGCCCCGCCCGTCAATCACTTCATCTGTGGCGGCGTTGAACGGCGCGGAGAGCGGCGTATCAAAAGCGGCGAGCCTGCCCTGTTCAATCACTACATCGCCTGTGAAGATGCGGTTGTGCGCATCGAGCGTGATGACGGTTGCGCCTTGAATGACAGTCCTTGCAGCCATAATTCACCTTTACACCTGTCTCGGCTCAATTCAACAATTGCAAAATCTCGGCGTGCAATTGCGGATTCGCCGCCAGCCCTTGCCCGCTGGCAAAATCCAAATCGCCTTTGAGCGTCGAAAAGACGCCACCCGCACCGCGCAAAATCGGCGGCATCGGCGCGACATCGTAATAGGCCAGTGCGCCCGGTTCGATCATTACATCGGCGCGGCCCGTCGCCACCAGAAAGTACCCGTAACAATCGCCGTGTGCGCGCACCAACCGCGCCTGGCGGCAAACTGTGGCGACCTCGTCTGATTCCAGCAACGTCATTGGGTCAGTCAGGATCACTTTGGCCTGGCTCAATGTCGGGGTGTCTGAAACGCGGCACGGCGCGCCGTTTAGAAAGGTGCCCGTTTCTGCGGAACCAATCAGATGTTGATCTTGAATCGGCAAGTAAATCGAGCCGAGCAATAACTCGCCGTCGCGTTCGAGCGCAATCATCGTACCGAACAGGGGCGTGCGCATCACAAAGGATTTGGTGCCGTCAATCGGATCAATGATCCAGCGATAGGCGCTCGACCGGGCCGTCTCGCCATACTCTTCGCCATAGATCGAATGGTCGGGGAAGCGTTTGGTCAATTCGTCGCGCAGAAAGGTTTCGATCTCGCGGTCGGCCTTGGTGACGGGGCTGTTATCAGCCTTGTGTTCGACCTCGAATTGCGCGGGCGAATTGTAATAGCGCTTGGCAATCGCGCCGGCCTTGCGGCTCAACTCGTTCAGCGTTGAGTAGAGAGAAAGTAAATCGTTGATATTGGGCATAACGGGTTGCGATTGTATGCCAGTCCGGCACAAAGACGAAGGCGCGAGTGCAGCATTGTCGCCCTGCTCTCGCGCCTTTTGATGTTCCAGTGTAAACTCTTCAGCCGTCCGCCCCTGACAGGCGGTCAAACGAAGCGGACGGCTTCGGATTGCCCGGCGGTTCCTGGCAAAGCCGCCGGGCAAGCTCAAACTTACAAACGCATCCCCTGCTCAATTCTTCTTGGGTTTCTCGAACTGCTTCGGCTTCAAGTTCGGGTTCACTTTATATTTCAGCTTCCATTCTTCCATCACCTGACCATTGCTGGCTTTGACGATCTGATGCGGCAACCAAACATTGTTGACCTGTTTGTAATCGCTCAAGTAAAGCTGAATATCTACCAATTGGGGCTCACGAGCGGCTTCTTCGGCATCGTTGCTGGGACGGCGTCCGCGCTGGGCTTCGCGGTAAGTGAGCATGGCCGGGCGATGCGTGGTCTGATCAAAAATCAGCCACATAATAAAATCATTTGGCCCGGTTACACGCACCGCGTCCGCTTTGCCTTGGTTCGTCGTCAATTCCCTGTCATAAGCAAATTCAAGCGGCAACCCGCTCGGCGCGGCCATCAGCCAAGCCGTTGACAAACGCATGTATTCGGTTCGCGCCCGTACTTGCATTACCGCTTGCATCTGCGGATCAAGCTCCGGCATTCGCCCCATACCACCGCCGCCGCCGCCAAAACCGCCGCCACCGCCGCCGCCGCCACGACCACCGCGACCACCACCGCCACCACCGCCACCACCGCCACCACCACCGCCAAAACCGCCGCCGCCGCCGCCGCCAGAGGCATCGGCGCCACCGCCACCACCTAGACCACCACCACCGCCTTCACCGCCACCGCCTGGGCTACTATTCATTTTGCGGTCAGCCCAAGCGTCAGCCCCATTGACAGCTTCCAACGTGGTGAGGCTCATCATCTGGCTCGGACTTACCGAGAGGGTTTTCAGATACTTATCCGGCAGCAGCAAATCAAATTTGATTTGCCCCGTCGTGGGCCGCTGGCCGACAACAGTTTTGTAATCACCGCTGGCCGTGAGGCTTTGAATCGCTTTTAGATTCACTTCACCCCCCAGCGCCTCGCGCGCCTGTTGCAGGACGGTTTGGGCGCGCTCAGCAGCAACTTTGCCGTCAATCTTGCCGTTAGGCGGCGCTTGTTCCTGTGCCAATGCCAACAGCGGAAACAGCAGGGCAACGGCAATCACGTGGATGGATTTGGACACTTGGGTGAACTCCCTGATGCAGTTTGCGCGTTATTGTTGCGGCGGCGGCGCGCCATTTTTCATCCGCTCTTCACGTTCTTGTTCTTTTTGTTGATAAATTTTCTGCTGCTCGGGATTCAACACAGCGTTGACGCGCTCCCGCGTGCGTTGCCGGGCTTCTTTGAATCCGGGGCATTCCGCCAGTTTGCTGGGTGAAAACTCTTTGCGCGACTCCTCGAAGATTTTGCGGATGGAATCGGCCTGTTCGGAACTCAGATTCAAGTCCTTGGTCATACGCTCGACCATATGGCCTGGCCCACGCCGGGGGCCAGAGCCAGGGCGGTTATCAGCGTTACGCGAGAGATAAACTCGATCCAGCGAAACGCCGGTAATTCCCCCCAGGCCAAACACCGCCAGAATCACCAGCCAAACTTGCATTTTCGTGCGATTCATCGCTGCTCCTTTTCAGGTTCGGAACCCGTACCGCTAGCCTCCTGCCGATCCACCCCGGCCAAAGCGGCCACCAGTTCATCCGACGAAACGTCACCCGTGGCTAAGAGGTTTGCCGACACGTCGTTGTTCACCAGGTGTTGCTGCGAATTGGCGCTCTCGGCGGCTGACCAGAAAACCCCCAGCGCCAACAAAGCCACCAGGGCAAAGGCCGGTGTCGCCTGCCGCGCCGTCATCAACCACGCGCCCCATGCGCGCCCGGCTTCGGCGCGCCGCCGGGTTTCAGCTTCGATGTGCGCACGCAACCGGCGGTAAAAGAAAGGGGAAGTCGCCGCCGCCTCAACTTCCGTATTTTCCGGCTCAAGCGCGCGGTAAATCTCGTTTTCGATTGCTTGCCATTTGCCGTCAGCCACGGCTTTTTTATTCCATCGCCACATCATCTTGACCTCTCAATCTTGCGCTGTCAGGCGGCAGCGCTTGCCGCCTGACTTTGTCATCCCAGCCAGCTTAAACAAATTTGTGTAACACGCGCCGCAAGGATTCTCGCGCACGGTGGGCGCGCATTTTAACTTTGGCGGAAGTCCAACCCATCAGATCGGCAATTTCCGCCACCGATTTCTCCTCCAGGTTGACCAGTGTGAGCAACAATCGGTCTTCTGGGCGTAAGCGATGCAACAGTTTGTTCGCCAGATCGCGCGTGATGGCGTTGCCTTCGACATTGCCAGCCGTGCTTTGATCGCGCAGCTTCTCATGCAGGTAAGCCGCTTCGTCATCGCTCAGATCGCCCAATTCATTTTCAGACCGCCGCCGTTGCCGCCGCAATTCATCGTAACAGGTATGCACCGTGATGCGTGTCAGCCAGGCCGCAAACGACGCTTCGTGGCTGCCCTGGTAATCACCAAGCGCGAAATAGGCCTTGGTGAAACTTTCTTGCATCACGTCTTCGACCTGCTCGCGGCGCGAGAAAAAACGATAGCCCAGCCTCGCCACCAGTTGGCGATGCCGCTCGAAGAGTTCCGCAAAAGCTGTTTCGTCGCCTCGGATAGACGCCGCGACCAGTTCGTTATCCGTCATCGGCTCCCTCGCGATTTCTTGCAGCAGGGCCGGTGCCGGTTCGCTCGCGCTTACCCGAAGGCGTTGGGCCGTTCGCTTCATTGTTTGCTTCGTATTCCGCCGTGCACGGTCGCCCGACGGCCAGGAACGAATTACAAAATCAAACAGAAGGCTGGCGTAAAGGCCAGCGTAAGTATCGCCTAAGTGATTGACCGTAGCCGCCCATGAAGGCGTCAAAGGTCAGGGTCCGGTCACAACATTTTTGCCAAGTCCGGGCAAAAAATAACGCAAATCTGATTCTGGATTAAGCCAGATTGAAACCCAGTTTGATAGGTTAGGCGCCAATTCAACCAGAAACCTCGCCGAAATCCCGCTCGGCGGTTTATCGCGAAAGGATCAGAAGTTATGGCAAGACGCATCGAAGACGAATGTGCCTACTGCGCGGAAAAGATCAATCCACATACCGCTGTGATTGGGCATGATTGGAAAGTTTACTGCTCCACAGCTTGTGCCCAGCGTGGTGAAGACCTATCTGTTCGCGAAGCAACCCAGCTTATGCAACACGTCAGCGAACGGCATTGGCCCAAGACGCTTCATACGTAACCATTGGCCTCGAACCAGCGCACGGCTTTTTCCAGTGCCCGCTCAATCGGTTGTTGCGGCAGGCCTAATTCCCGCACCGCCTTGGCCGCGTCATAATACATCGCCTTGCGCGACATCTGTACCGAGTAAAACGACACCTGGGGTGTTTTGCCAAAATACCGCGCCAGGATCATTTCATCTACAAACGCCACAGCCAGCGGGAGGAAATGCGGCACCGCGAAGCGTGGTGCGGATTTGCCCGTGATGACTGCCAACCTTTGCAGCATCTCTTTTAACGTCAGATTCTGATTGCCCAAAATGTAGCGTTCCCCCGTGCGGCCTTTTTGCCAAGCCAGGATGTGCCCACGCGCCACGTCTTCCACATCAATCAGGTTCAGCCCTGTGTGCACATACGCGGGCATACGATCTTGCAGAAACCGCAGCACGATCTCCCCGGTGGGAGTCGGTTTGACATCGTGCGCCCCAATCGGCGTCGAGGGATTCACGATCACGACATCCAACCCGGTACGTGCGGCTTTCAGCGCTGCCTGTTCGGCCAGGTATTTTGATTTCTTGTAATCGCTGACCAGTTCAGCCAAGGTCGTCCGGGTGGCTTCGGTTCCCAGCGTGCCCGGCGCCGGGACACCAATGGCGGCCACGGAACTGGTATGGATGAAGCGTTTGATTCCGGCTTGCCGGGCCGCCGCCAGCAGATTTCCAGTGCCGGTCACATTGGCGCGATAAATGGCGGCGGCATCACGCATCCATAAAGAGTAAAGGGCTGCGACGTGAAAAATCACCTCGCAGCCCGCAACTTGTTCGGTCAAATTCGCTTGGGAGTCTAAATCACCACTGACCAATTCCACCGGCAACCCGGCCAGATTCCGTTGATCGCTGTTAGGGCGCACCAGCGCGCGCACCTGAACGCCATCCGCTAACAAGGCCCGCACCAAATTTCCGCCGACAAACCCTGTCGCCCCTGTGACGAAAGCTCGCATAATGGCCCTGGGCTTCCGGCGTTAAATCCCCATCACCTGCACGTGTAAGCGCCGCGTATTCGGCCCATCAAATTCCGTGAACAGCACCTGTTGCCACGTGCCCAGTTTGAGCCGTCCGTTCTCAACCGGGATGGAAAGACTGTGACCTACGACGACTGCGCGCAAATGTGAATCGGCATTTTTGCGGTCGCAATCTGAAAGCTGAGGGTCATTGTGTTTGTAATACACGCCACGTGGCACGACCTGCTCGAACATGGTTGTGACATCGTCCAACAGGGCCTCTTGCACCTCATTGAGAATCAAACCAGCGGTCGTGTGCAGTGAAGAGACTTGCACGATGCCATCACGAATGGAGGTTTGCGCCACGACCTCGGCAATCTCGTGCGTGATGTTTTTCATCTGCACACGCGCATTCGTTCCCAGCACCAGCGTGGTCGCGGCCACTTTATAAGTGCCCTCCTTGGCTTCGACACGTGGTCTGGTCTCAACAGGCGAAAGTGCCACATTACTCATTTGCTGTTCTCCTTCATTGAGTTACTTCTTGGTTATTTTTTGGGGTCTCGCTCGCAGGCGGCGGCGGCTGAAATTCCGTAAATGCCGGGGCCGCATTGTGTTTTACAATTGCAAAACTCTAGCCAGCGGGTAGGGGGTTGTCAACCAAACTTGGCGCTCCGTTTATTCACATTGGCTAAACCACTTAACGGCTGCTCAGCAGACTAAAAACCACCCGTGACACCTGGGTCAAACTCTGCAAGGCAGGCCGCAGCGTGCGTAAAAATTGGAAAGTGACGCGCGGGCGTACCAGTAAAACATGCAGCATCGGCCAAAGTCGCCATTGTCCCGTGCGATTCAACCCAGCATTGAAATCAGGCAAATCACTGGCAGCCTCATCCATTACTACACGAACGGCTGCGCAGGGCAGGTGAAATTCAGCCGCCGCCGCCCATACAAGATAGGTTTCCATGTCTACTGTTGCTGCCTGCGTCCGCTCAAACAAAGCCCGTTTCTGCTGCGCTTCAATGATCACCCGTTCCACCAATAAACCCGCGACGCGTTGACTGGGCAGCCCTCGCTCGCTGCATCTCTCAAACAGTTTCTGTCCCAACCTCTCGTTGCAGGGAATACCGTCTTGTTCGTTGATTAAGAAGCCTTCCAACTTGCCAGCGCGCCAGGCGGCTTCCAGCTTGCGTCCATCCAAACACCGGTCGTAAAGCACCACATCACCAGTCCGCAATCTCGGATCAAGCGCGCCTGCCAATCCTATCACCAACAAAGCCGCATAATGGTTTTGCGCCAGATGCGCCTGCAATTTTTCGGCAAAGCCGACTGCCCCGATTTCGGTCTTGAGCAAGGTAACTTTTTGCGCACCGTACCGCCCGCGCAACACTTGCAAGCCGTCCTCGCTGATCGGGGCGTCCGCCGAGAGCAGTTTTGCGACGGTTTTGAATTCAATGACGGCAGCCGTGATCACGCAAAGATCGCCGGGCGCTTCAACTCCGCTTGCTGTCATTTCGTTGTTCCAACCATTCCAGCAACCGGCCCCCGATGACCGTATGGGCGGGGGTCAATTCCGCCACACTTGCACAACCGCATAACATAACTGCCACACGCAATTCGTCAATGAATCCATGCAAGTAGGTTTCAACCGCCTCAATGCCACCCGTGACGTAGGCGCGCAGCAAGGGCAATGCCATCCCGACCGCTTTGGCTCCCAGGGCCAGGGCCTTTACGGCTTGCAACCCCGTGCGCATTCCCCCGGAGGCAATTAAGTTAAGCCCTAATGGCTGCAATTCACACACGCTGGCTGCTGTCGGCAGCCCCCAGTCCCAAAAAGCTTCGCCGAGTTCGCGATTGGCGCGATTACGAATCGTCTCAACTCCTACCCACGAAGTTCCCCCGGCACCCGACACATCCACCCATCGCACCCCCGCCTCCACCAGTTGCGCGCCTGTTTCGCGGGCAAAGCCGCAACCTGTCTCTTTGGCAATAATCGGGAGAGGCGCTTCGCTCACCAGCCGCCGCAAAGCCACCAGCGAACCGCGAAAGTCATGATCGCCGCGCTCCTGGATCACTTCCATCGCCGTATTGAAATGAATGCACAGGGCATCCGCGCCAATCGCCTCAGCTAGTCCCACTGTTTCGCGCGTGCTCAATTCGCGCGCCTGCGCAATACCGAGGTTTCCAAACAAGAGCACATTGGGCGCTTCGGCACGCACTTGAAAGCTGGTAGCGGATTCAGGATAACGCAACATTACGCGTTGCGACCCCACGCCAAAGCCAAGACCCCAGCGCTCCGCCAGGGCAGCCATCTCGCGATTAAATACACCCACCTCATCCACTCCCCCCGTCATTCCCGTAATGATCAATGGATAATTGAGTTGTTTGCCTAAAATTTCGACACTGAGGTCAATGGTTTCCAGACAGGCGTCGGTTAAGGCTTGCGGCACCAATTCCACGTGTTCAAACCAGGTGGTTTTATGGCGAAATTCAACATCCTGATGCGCGCAAAGCTCAAAGTGACTCAGCTTGCGATTGACGATTTCCGGTGTGATTGTCATGCGGCAATGCTCAAATGCCTAGCGACTTGCTCGATAGATGGCCGGTACGTTAATTTGTTTGTGCTGGTTGTGCATAGGATTGGATGTGTCAACCAACACGCGCTTCTCAATACGCGGCGATTATATGGTTCAGATTCCCCGAATTCCAAAAGCCTCCTCCCCAGTTCCGCCTCTATTCATTCAATTCTTGTACCAGCTTTCATGAGGTCAGAGAGCAGTTCCATGCGACCAAGATATACCCTGGCACTCTTACTGCTGTTTCTCTTCCTGATTTTTGCCGCCACTTCCTTCAAACCAGCGCTGTTGGATGATGCCGACGCCACGCACGCCGAAGCCGCCAAAGAGATGCTCGAACGCAGTGACGGCGTGACGCTGTACGTCAATGGCGTGCGCTATCTGGAAAAAGCCCCGTTGCTGTATTGGGCTGTCGCGGCCTCCTTCAAGGTATTCGGCTTCAACGCCTTTGCCGTGCGCTTTTCCACCGTCATCGCCATCGTGTTGCTGGCCCTCAGCCTGTATCACTTCGGACGTTGGGCTTATTCCGACCGGGCGGGACTTTATGCCGCTGCCGCCATCGGTACCTGTCTGGGCATGTATCTGTTCACGCGCGCCATGATTCCCGAAGCTTTGCTTACGCTCTGGTTCACCCTGGCGCATTATTGCTTTCTGCGTGGCTTTTTTGGCGAAGGCCAAGCGAAACGCTGGTATTACGGCGTGTATGCCAGCGTCGGTGTGGCGCTGGTGACAAAAGGGTTGATCGGTGTTGTCTTTGTGGCGGGGCCGATTGGTTTGTTTCTGTTGCTTACGCGCAGTCTGACTGAAATCAAAAACATGCGGCTGCCAAGCGGCACGTTCTTGGCACTGGTCATCGCCGCGCCCTGGCATTTGCTGGCGGGCTGGCGCAATCCGCATTTCTTCTGGTTCTATTTCATCAACGAACAGTTTTACCGCTTTCTCGGCAAACGCTATCCACACGATTACAACAAAGTCCCCTTCACCTTTTACTGGTTGATGCACCTGGCTTGGCTCTTTCCCTGGAGTGTCGCGACGCCGTTGCTCGCCATGCAGCGCCCCTCCCTAGTGCGCCAAGCCAATAGATCACGGCTGATCAATCTCTATCTTTTCCTCTGGGCCGGAGTGATTTTGCTCTTCTTCAATTTCTCGACCAGCCAGGAGTATTACACCTTCCCTTGTTACGCGCCCCTCGCACTGTTGCTGGGCGCGGCCTTTGCCAATGCCGAAACCAACGCCAAAGCGCAGCGTTACCTGATCTGGTCGCAGGGTGTGTTGGCCGCGTTGGCCTTGTGTGTTGCCGCTTTGCTCTTGACGCTCGTCTGGCAAGCCCGCCACGTGCAACCGACAGGCGAGCTAGCTAATTGGCTCAATCAGGCACCCGCCGATGCCACGCAATACACGCTCTCGCTCGGCCATTTCTTCGATCTGACCACACATGCCTTTGCCATATTACGCGTGTCTGCGCTGGGCGCGGCCCTGGTCTTTGCGCTGGGGTTTCCAAGCGCGTTTCTGTTGCGCCGCCGCCAACAACACGGACGCGCCGCCGTAACGATGGTGGCGGCGATGGGCGCACTTTTCCTCTGCGCCAACCTCGCGCAACAGAAGTTCGAGCCGGTCTTGTCTTCGCGATCTCTCGCCGATGCGATTCGGCAGCGTTGGGAGCCGGAGGCAAAAATCGTCTTCAATGGGGAATACGAGACAGGCTCGTCGCTGGCGTTTTACACGCGGCAACAGGTGTCGTTGCTCGACGGCAAAGTGAACGGGATGTGGTTCGGCGCGCAATATCCCGATTGCCCGCCGGTGTTTTTGGAGCAGGCCGATTTGCGCCGCTTGTGGCAGGGCGAAGCGCGCATCTTTTTATTCACGGAAGAAAGCAAGCAAGAGAAAGCGCGGCGCGTGCTGGATGGATTGCCGCTCTATTTGCTGGCGAAGCGCGGGGGGAAAAGTGTGTGGATGAATTGCCCTTGAGTTGATTACAAGGGGGTGCGTAAATCGGCGCGCCGATCTGCCTTGAAGCAAGGCATTCTCCATTCTTTATTCTCCATTCCTGGGCAGCGGGAACACCGGCTCAAGGCCTCTCTGCTTAGGAATTGAGAATGGAGAATTGAGAATGGCAGTTGCCCAAGTCATCCAAGGCTGCTGAATTACGCACACCCTTCAGTTAATTTAGCGACGCGTGCGCCGAATTAAATTGATTGACTGGTTTTTTCCGTTGCCCTAGTCTGCGTTGCGTAATTCGACGTTTGATCTTGAGCTTCCACTTCAGCCTTGACGACAACCAAAAATCAGTGTCCCCACGAGGTATTCCGATGAAACCGTTATTTGCCTTCATCGTTTGCGCCGCGCTGCTCGCCGCACCCGTCCGCGCATCCGAAGCAGATGCCGTCGCCCTTTCCAACACGATTCAACAACGCCATCTGCCCAACGGCTTGTTGCTTGATCCGCAATTTGCCGCGCCTGATAGCAATGAGATTGTTGTCTACACGCGCGGCGCCGATGCGGCTATCTGGACAGGGCATTACCTGGCGGCGGAAAGTTACCGCTATCAGGTCACCAAAGCCCCCGACGCGCTGGCGAATGTGAAACGCGCGCTCGCGGGCTTGCGCTTGCTGGCCGAGGTGACAGGCAATGGCTTGCTCGCGCGTTGCGCGTTCCCCTCCACCTGGAAGTACGCCGCCAGCGTGATCGAAGAAGAGCGCCGCCACGGCATCTATTACCGCGTGCTCAATGGCGACACCTATGTTTGGATTGGCAACACCTCGCGCGATCAATACTCAGGCGTCTTTTTCGGCTTGGGTGTGGCTTATGACTTGGTTGAAGACGCCCAAGTGCGCGCGGAAATCAAAACCATCACGACCAAGCTGCTCGATTACCTGCTTGATAAAAACTGGCTGGTGACGATGCCCGGCGGCGAGATCAGCACGACCTTCACCGGCCATCCCGAACAGCGCTTGAGCTTCCTGGCCGTCGGTCGCCGCGTCAATGCGGGCTTCGCGTCGGATTATGAACTGGCGCGCTTCTTCGCCTCGCTCACGGTTGGCAGCGCAATATTCGTTGAAGTCCTGGAAGAGCACGACTCCTATTTCAAATTCAATCTGGCGACGATCAATCTGTTCAACCTGCTCCGGCTGGAAAACGACACGACCTATCGCAACCGTTATCTCGACACCTACAACGTGCTGCGCCGCACGACGGACGATCACGGCAATGCGCATTTCAATATGCTTGACCGGGCCATCCGCGGAACGGCGGACGTAACGCGCGATGAAGCGACGCGCCAGATGTTAAACGATTGGTTGAAACGCCCACGCCGCGATGTCTGGTTGGATTGGCGCACCAGCGCGCGCTTTGCCGCCTGTGGCGCAGACAGAGCCTGTGCGCCGCTGCCGATTGTTGACCGCATCACCACAGACTTCCTCTGGCAACGCAGCCCGTTTTTGTTGTGGGGCGGCGGTTACGGCACGATTGAGGGCGCAGGCATTGATTACCTGCTGCCATACTGGATGGCGCGTTATTACGGCGTGATTCAGGAATATCAAGCACCAAAACGCAACGCCTCAACTGGTGCAACAGGGCTGCCCACGCGCTCAAGAAACAACTGATTCCAACCTCACGCGGCCAAACAGAATTAGCCACAGAGGCACGGAGTCACAGAGAGGAGATTGAGCATTTGTTCAGACTCTTTCCCTCTGTGACTCCGTGCCTCTGTGGCTAATCTTCTTTGTCCGTATGCTACCTGCTACAGCTTACGCAGCTTCACACTCTCCACCGCATGATCTGCGCCCTTCTCCAAAATCAAATGCGCGCGCGTGCGCGTCGGCTGGATATTTTCGCGCAGGTTCAAGCCGTTGATTTCTTCCCAAATGCTCAGCGCTTTTTGCACGGCTTCTTGATCGGAAAGATTGGCGTAACGGTGAAAGTAGGACGCCGGATCGCGGAAGGCCGTGCGCCGCAAAGTCAAAAAGCGATTCACATACCAGCGTTTGATGTATTCCTCGTCCGCATCCACATAGATCGAAAAGTCGAAGTAATCCGACACGAACACAGGGTTATCCGCGCCCACGCCGGTTTGCAGCACATTCAGGCCCTCGACGATCACGATGTCCGGCTGCCGCACCTTGACCGTGTTGTCGGGCAGAATGTCGTAAATGATGTGCGAATAGACAGGCGCTTCGACTTCGGGTTCGCCCGCTTTGACATCGGCGATGAAGCGCAGCAAGCGCCGCCGGTCATAGCTTTCGGGAAAGCCTTTGCGTTTCATCAAGCCGCGCTCTTCCAGCACGGTGTTGGGAAAGAGAAAGCCATCGGTCGTGATGAGATCAACTTTAGGATGATGCGGCCATTGCGCCAGCAACGCCTGCAACAAACGCGCGGTCGTGCTCTTGCCCACGGCCACGCTGCCCGCGATGCCGATGACATAAGGAACCCGAGCCGTGTCTTCGCCGAGAAAAATATCCTTGGCTTCGTGCAAACTCTGCTGGGCCGCGACGTACAAATTCAGCAGGCGCGACAGTGGCAAATAAATCTCCGCCACCTCGCGCAACGAAATCTCTTCATTCACGCCACGCAAGCGCACCAAGTCGGCTTCCGACAATGTCAGCGGCGTGTTGTCACGCAAGCGCGCCCATTCCGCGCGCGTGAAGTTGATGTAAGGTGAGAGGGGCATCGTGGTCTGTAGTCGGCGGTCAGGCTTGCTCAACGCAAGGCGAATCCTTTGCCCTGATCGCCTGTCCCGCCGATAATGGCAATGTGTTGTTATTTCATGTTTTCAGTTGAATTGATTCGAGCTTGAAGACTAAACCGTCTTCGGCGGCATTCTAGCATCAGGTCTGTAAGCCAATGAAAGCGACCGGTGATTTAACCAAGGCGCGCACGACCAAGTCGCAGCCGACCAAACGCAGCCTCAAAACGCGGCTGCGCGAATTCAGTTTCTTCGCGCGCGAATGGATCGCGGAACAATTCCCCTTGCCCGAAGAGCGCATTGCCTGGCGTGCTCTGGCCGAAACCTTTTTGCACTTGGGCGCGACGGGCTTTGGCGGCGGCATCGCCGTCATCGGGCAGATTCGCCGCCTGGTGGTGCGCGAGCGCGAGTGGATGTCAGAGGAAGAATTTCTCGACGCCGTTTCGTTGGCGCAAAGCCTGCCCGGCGCGAATGCGGCCAATGCGATCACCTATGTCGGATTGAAACTCGGCGGCTTGCGCGGCGCGGCGGTTTCAGTCGCCAGTTTCATCCTGCCTTCGTTTTTGATGATGATGGCGTTGACGATTGCGCACGGTCACCTGTCAGAGCGCCCCGATGCCAAATTGATCTTCCAGGGTTTTAACGCCGCCGTCGTTGGCCTGATTGCCGCGACGACGGCGCGACTGGGCCAGACGGCGATGCAACGGCAATGGCACTTGGAACTGGGCGTGGCGGCGGGCTTCGTGCTCATCTTCACCGACACCACCGTGGCCGAAGTCGTCTTGCTGGCCGGCCTCATCGGCGTGTTTATTCAATCCTTCAGAGGCCGTGTGCGCCAACGCTGGCGGCGGCAGGCGCGTAAAGAAAAACAGGCCGAGGGGCGTTCCGCCGTTGCGCAACAACAGGCACGCCAACACGCCGCCGAAATGATCGAACACCCCGACCAGTTGACCGACGATTACAAAGTCGAAGTCTCGCTGCCGCCGCAAGAGGCCGAACCGCCGAAAGAGCGCCCGACGAGTGATCGCCCAACAAATGACCCGGTCAAACCGCCTGCGGAAAAGAAATCCACCACGGGTAAACTGGTTTCGTTCGTGCCCTTCGCAGCCTTGCCGCTCTTGGCTTGGCCGATCCTGTCGAAGCTGGTTGCGGTCTGGCATCTGGCGAGCATCTTTCTGCGCGTCGGTTCGGTCACGTTTGGCGGCGGCTTCGTGATGATTCCGCAGATCGAGACCGACGTCGTGAATGTGCATCAGTGGATGACGCATCAAGCCTTCGCCGACGGCATGGCCTTCGGCCAGATCACGCCCGGCCCGGTGCTGATTACGGCGACGTTCATTGGCTACAAAGTCGCAGGGGTTCTGGGGGCGCTCGTAGCGACGATTGCCGCCTTCCTGCCTTCGTTCGTGATGACCGTGATCGCGGGCACTTCGCTCAATCGCTTCCGCACCAATCATCAGGTGCAAGCCTTCCTCGGCGGCGTCGCCCCTGCGGTCGTCGGCATGCTCGCGGCAGCCGGTGTCAGTTTGGCGAAATCAGGCGTGAGCGGCTCGACAGGCTTCGGCATCGCGACGCTGGCGTTTTTGCTGATGATGCGGGCGGCGGTGAATCCGGTGATTATTATTTTTGGGTGTGGGATGTTGCAGTGGGCGATTGCAAGAGGACTGATTGGGTTGCCGTAGTGTGATTTTTCAGCAACAAACGCCTGCCATTGCGTTCAGAAAAGGAACCCATCTTCGCATAGCAAAGGAGGTACACTGTGAATCTATTTGGAGCATTAATAATGTTGATGATCACCCTGTTTGTCCAAAACAGGGGATCAGCTATTCCCGCTCAGCAATTACCTGAAAAACGTAGGGAAGAAGTCAGACGGCATCAAATAGACGATAGCTTGCGCAACGCCAGCAAGGTCAAAGTTATTTTTCAAGGGAACCGTGTGTTCACCAGCCAAGAGCTTTATGAACAAATGGAGCGTTCGCGCAACACAAATTCAGCCAAGCCCTTTGCGCTGAAAACACCATTTTATTCTGAGGACTTGCAGCATGACCTAGAGGGAATTCGGTTTTTCCTCGGCACCAAAGGATATTTGATGGCGCGTTATACTGGCCCAGAAGTGCAAGTAACTGAGAATCAAACACAAGTGATCTTGCACATCGAAGAAGGCGCGTTTTATCGCATTGGCAAGCTTGAGGTCGTTGGGAATCGGTTGTTTCCAACAGAACAGCTTATTGCGATGTCAGGCTTAAAGATCGGCGAGCCAATCAATGTTCGAGACATTCAAGAAAAGGTCTTCACTGGCATCAGGAAGGAATATGACGATCACGGTTACATTCAAGCCGAAATCAATTTCAATCCCACTTTCAATGTCCCTTTCATCGGCGCGTCTGTGGGTGTAGTAGATGTCGAACTCGAAGTGGACGAAGGTCGCTTGTTCACTATCCGTTCGATCGGTTTTCTTGGGGTGAAGAAGAGCGAGGAAGAGCTACTACGTTCCCAACTGTTTTTACACGAAGGTGATGTTATGCGGCAAAATCTTCTTGAAGCGAGCCTGGTAACCCTGAATCAACTTGGACAATTTGAAGAGATTCGCCTTAAAGATGTGATCGTGAGAACTAATAGCCATCTTTCAACGGTTGATTTGGACTTTCAGCTATCACGCAAAAAATAGGCAGTAACTCACCTCTACCTTAGCTTGCTCACCACGCCCGCACAGACTACTTTTCAGTTGAAATTCTGCGGTTGAACGGCTGCCGCGATGGCGCGTTGCA
>JACPYM010000043.1 GCA_016196035.1 Acidobacteriota bacterium
CGCAGGCACAAGCCAGCGACGAACCGTTTGTATTTTCGCTGGCAACGCAAAAACAAATCGCTTTCAATGAACACTTTATGGCAGAGATTTCTGCCAAGTACGCTTACGACCTAACTTGCTGGAAAAATCACCCGGCTTACGAAGAACTTAGGACCTACGGCGCTTTAGCTGCCTGATTTCTGTTCACAGTATTGTTATAGGGAATGTGCCGTAATTTTTCTGCTTCTTTTAAGCCGGGAAAATCAGAGTGAATTCTGAACAAATCAATCATCGTCGTAAAGAAGACATCAGATCGTTTCACTTGTTTGAGAAATCGTATGATGTCATTTTTCATTGGTAAATACCTTTCTCCGCCACCTCGATGTCCAGCCCCTTTTTTCTTAGAAACAAGGATGATTTTTTCTACGATCAACCCATGTTGAGTCAAGTGTGGGCTTAATACAGTATGAGCAAACGTTTGTTCTGTTTGCCCCTCAGCAAATAAGTAAAGAGCAGCCATTAGTGCGGTCCTCCACCAATGACATTCTTTTCCCACACTTCACCAAGGCTGTAATCGTCAAGCCAACCCTCCAGAACTACAGGGTCTAACCGTCCAAATTGCGACGCTTTGCCTTCTCGATTTACAACAATCACGTCTTCAAGCTCAAAATTATCGAGGAAAGAACTAGATTGGGTGCTAAGGAAAACTTGTGTGTGATGTGAAGCTTTGCCGAACATCGCAGCTAAGACGTTTAGGGCATACGGATGAAGGCCAAGCTCTGGTTCATCTACAACAATAAGGTCTGGCAGTTCATCTTCTGGCTGCATTAACAAGGTAACAAGGCAGATGGCGCGCAAAGTGCCATCCGAAAATTGATGCGGGCCGAATAGCAAATCCGACCCCTTTTCCCGCCAGTTCAGCATGACATCCTTCTTGCTGGGACCGGCAGGCTCAAGCTCAAAATCGCCGAAAAATGGGGCGATAAGACGGATCGTCGTGACGATGCGCTGGTAGGCCGAGCCACCGTTCTCTTCACGAAGTCGCAGGAGGAATGCCGCGAGGTTGGCGGCATCCGGCAACAGCGGGCGATTGTCGCCAATGTAACAGTATTGGCGAACCCGCGCCGTGGGCGACGTATCATGGAAATGGTACACGCGACAACGGTTGAGTAAATGCCGGAACGCCTTAGCCGTGGGCTCCCCTTTATCTGCGGCTTCGCCGATTCGTGTTTCCTGATGTCCTGAACCCAACGGCACAACCTTTGGAGCTTTGAGGCCTGTTCGCAGGAACCTCAACGTTTCATCAGCAAAGATGAGTGTATCTCCCGCAGCATAAAACAGACGCATGTCGTAGGTGTCTATCCCGTTATCAACCTCGAACTCCAGTCGTGCCTCCATCTGCGGCGTTACCTTGGGGCCAAAGTGCAAGAGGGTTTGAGCACGCCCCGACGTGCCGATATAGGTCTGGAGACGCCCGCCCATCATCTCGTTAAGCATCTTGAAAAACGAGACGAGATTGCTCTTACCTGCTCCGTTCGCTCCAATCAAGACATTCAGGGGGCGTAACTCAAGGTCTATCTCTTTAATTGACTTGAAGCCTTTAATGATCACTCGTCGTAACATAGGTTTTCCTGTGGAAACTATTCGACGTCCCGAACTACCGCCGATTGCCGCCACTGCCATCACCAATGATCTGGAACCCGCTGAATACGCCACAAAATGTAGCGTGCATCGGGCGCAAAACTCAATTCAAGCAGCAGGACGCAACTGCTGCCGCAACAAATCAGACGCTAGACGACTCACCGTCACACCTTCCTGACTCGCCTTATCAGCCAACGCCTTCTGCAATCTCGACCTCAAAATGGCGCGCCCGCAACTCGCTCTGCACTTCCACCATGCGGAATTCGTTCAAGTAATCCGTCGTGTCGTGAGTATCCCAAAACTCGGCGGCTTCTTCATAACTGTCGAACTGCGCCGGAGTCGGCTCAACGACTTTTCCGTTCATTGAAATATCTCCTTTCTGCTTCGGTCATATCACGCGCCAAAATCGGCAATGCGGTCTGGTCCGGCTTGCGCACAAAGAAAACGACGAGATAACGGCCTGCGTCCGCTTGCCCATAAGCCAAATACAAATCTTCACCGCATACTTTACCCTTTTCCCAAAAACGAATGTGAGGTCGCCCGAAGAGCACCTCTTCAACTTCATCCGTCATCACGCCGTGTTTGGCAGCCAGCTTTTCAACATATTGGCTTTTCCAGAGGATTTCGTAAAGTTCCACTTTGGCCTCCGTGGCTGATTAACAATGCGCTTCGCAAAGACTCTTGGTTATCACTTGAGCTTGTATTCAGAGCCGTGATCAATTTGCGTATCGAAAGCAAAATTGATGGGCTTGGCTCGCTACACTAATGAAAACTCCAAGCATTCGCCCCCGCGAAGCTGCCCCCACCGCCCCAGCAACGAGCGATGTTCGGCGACGACCTGCGCGCAAAACTCCGGCGTCAAATAATTCGGTTCGGCCAAAGACAGCAGCATCAGGTACTCTCGCAGCTTGCAGCAGACTTCCTGATAATCGGGCTCCGTATTGGCTATGCCTTGAAGCGCCGCCACCACGATTTCTGTGCTCTGGATTTCTCCTCTGTAGCTGGCAGCGGATTCCCGTATCGCCTTCGGGATCAGCGCGGCCAAGTCCGTTCCCGCTTTGACCATGCCGAAGAAGGAATCCTGCAAATTGGCCGTGCGCTCGACTACGAAATGCATCAGGTCGTGTTTGAAATAGCTGCGAAATTCGAGGCTGGCCGCCGTCTTTGAACTATCGTTCCTGACACATTCCAGGCGGTACTGTTCGGGCGATTCTTTGATAAAGCGCACCTGCATGAGGTTTTCCTCTTTTACTTCAACGGGAGGGCGACAGGCTGCCCGCTCGCGGCTGAACGCTTTGCTGCCTCGACGATCTGCATCACGTTGACGTTGAAATCGCCCGCGACGACGCCTTCGACCAGTTTGTTATTACGGATGCAATCCACGAAATAGCGAATCGGTTCCGCGCGCGCGCCTTCCAGCGTTCCCAACTCCAACGGCTTTTTCTCTGTGCCAATCACCAGTTCCAGCGTCTTCGGATACTTCATCGCGACGCTGCCTTTATTGCCGAACACTTCCACATCATAGAACGAACGCGGCAAATCCCAAGAGCCTTCGGTGATCGCGACTTTGTTGTCGCCATACGACATCAGCACCGTCGCATTTGTGTTCGACGGATAGGTTTCCGGTCGTGTGTGCGTCGTGATCGCGTAAACCGTTTTCGGCAAGCCCAAATACCACAGCGCCCACTTCGCGCCGTAGCAGGTGAAATCAATCAACGCCCCACCGCCGCGCGCTTCGTCCTTGAGCCATTTCAGGAAATACTTTTGCTTGATGCTGCCGGGTTCAAAATTGCCGGGGCCGCCATGTCCAATCACCGAGCGCACGCGCCAGACGTTGCCGATGTCGCCGCGCATCGCGACGTCGTGCGCCGTGTAATTTTCCGGCCACCAAGCCATTTGATAATTCACCATCAACTGAATCCCGGCTTGTCTGGCAATGGCCTGCATCTGCTTTGCTTCGTCGTAGGTCGCCGACATCGGCTTTTCAAACATCACGTGGATTTTGCGCGCCGCACAGGCTTTCGTGACTTCCAGATGCCGATCATTTTCGACAAACGACCAGACCACTTCCGGCTTCTTTTCATCCAACATCTTGCCGTAATCGGCATACACCGGCACGCCCGGCACCTGCGTTTTGATGTAATCGCGCAGTTCCTGATTGCCGTCAGAGATGCCTATGATTTCGATCAAATCCCCGCTCTGATGCATCTGATTCAGTTTCGTTACAAAGCCCCAGCAATGCGAATGGACTAAACCGACAATGGCGATTTTGGTGCGTTGGGTGGATTGTGCGTTGCCGCCAGAAGTGAGGCAGACCAGCACAAGAGTGATGACGAAGAAATTGATTTGCCGCATAAGAGTGACCTTTAGCTTTACGCAATAATGTCGCGCACGACATTGCCATAGACATCCGTTAGCCGAAAATCTCGCCCCGCATACCGATACGTCAGCTTCTCGTGATCGAGTCCAAGCAGGTGCAGCACCGTCGCGTGCAGGTCGTGAATCGAAACCGGATTCTCGACAGCCTTGAAGCCGAATTCGTCCGTCTGGCCATACGCGATGCCCGGCTTTACGCCGCCACCCGCCATCCACATCGTGAAGCCGTAGGGATTGTGGTCGCGGCCATTGCCTTTTTCGGAAACCGGCGTGCGCCCGAATTCGCCGCCCCAGATGATAAGCGTGTCTTCTAACAAGCCGCGTCGTTTCAAGTCTCGAAGCAAAGCCGCCGAAGCGCGATCCATATCGGGGCAGCGTTCGCGCAAGCCTTTTTCTAAGTTCTCGTGATCGTCCCATTGCTGGCCGGGGCCGTGCAGTACCTGGACGAAGCGGACGCCGCTTTCGACTAGACGGCGTGCCATCAGACAGCCATTGGCATACGGCGTTGTGCCGTATTCGGCGCGGATGGATTCGGGTTCTTTGCGAATGTCGAAAACGTCGAACGCGGTGAACTGCATGCGATAAGCCTGCTCCATGCTCTTGATGCGGCCTTCGAGGAAGGTGTCTGCGCCAAAAGAGGCAGCGTGGGCTTTGTTCAGCGCCTGAATCGCGTCAAGTTGTTTGCGCTGGGCGTCGGCGTCGAGGTCTTTGTTGCGCAGAAACTTGATCATCTTTTCGGGATCGGTTTCTTTGTTATTGAAAAGCGTGCCCTGATATTGCGCGGGCAGAAAGCCGGAACTCGTCCACAGCGTACTTTCCGCAGGCGTGAGCGTGACGAACGCAGGCAGGTTTTGATTGTCGGTGCCCAGGCCGTATGAAATCCACGCCCCCATTGTCGGGCGCATCGAAGCCATCGCGCCGCTGAAAAACAAATTGCGCCCCGGTTCGTGATTCGGGATGAAGCTGTACACCGAACGAAGCACGCAGATGTCATCAATTGTCGCCGCGAGATTGGGCAGCAGTTCGCTGACCTCGATGCCGTTCCTGCCGTATTTCTGAAACTTGAACGGCGAAGGCATTAGGCCGCCGGTTTTGCGTTCAGTGCGCAGGTCTACGGCAGCGGGGCGTTGTCCGGCGTATTTGGCCAGCGCGGGCTTCGGATCGAACGTATCCATCTGCGACGGGCCGCCCGTCATAAACAACAGGATGACGCGCTTGGCTTTGGGCGCGAAATGCGGGCCGCTTAGGTGTGGCGTATCGGCGCGGGCGATGAGATCAGTCAGCGCGATTGAACCGAGACCGCCACCAAGGGTTGAGAGAAATGAGCGTCGTGAAAATTGATCAAGTTTCATAAGCAATAGTCCACACGGTTAGCGTCCAATTGAATAGCTCAACCCTGAGCCGAATTTGAAAAGTGGCGCCTTTGAATCGTAGGGCAGATCTTCAAGCTGTTCGCGCACCGCATCCATTGATGACGGCAATTCAAACGGCAGCTTGCCTGTTGGATTGAATTTGCCCATCAACACATCAAACAAGGCTTCATCGGTGACGCCAAACGTAGCGAGCAACGCGGCGGATTCATTTGCTAATTCAGGAATCACATACGGGCTGTCGAATTGCATCACGATGATCGTGGGTTTCTTTTGCATCAGGGCGCGAACGGCGGTGAGGCGTGCCGCCGGTATGGTCAAATCAATGGGCTGACCGCCACCACCGGGTCTGCCGCCGCCTGCAAAACCACCGCCAGGGCCACCGCCGCCAGGGCGTCCTCCAACTGCGCCTCCGCGCCCGCCGCCGGGGCCACGGCCACCGCCGCCGGGGCCGCCGCCAGCCGGATTCACCCGCACGATGCAAACGTCAGCATCATCGGGATTGTTGGTCGAGACATAACCAAACTGCGCCGCGACCGCAGCGTCCAAGCCTTCGACATACATGCGGACGCCTTTTTTCAGCGGCAGGATGTTGTTGGCATTTTTCAGCAGCACGATGGATTTGCGCTGCGCCAGATCGGCTTTCTCCTGAAATTCTTTTTTGCGCACGGTGCGCTCGGCTTCTTCAGGATTGGCGTAGGGGTTCTCAAAAATGCCGAGGCCGAAATACACGCGCAGAATGCGGCGCGCCGACTCATCAATGCGGGCTTCGGTCAGTCCACCGCTTTTGACCAGTTCGACAATCAGTTCCGGCGTGGCGTCGCCGCCGATGCGATCTACGCCCGCTTCGATGGCTTTTTTGTAGCGATCTTTGACGCTCAGATTTTCAACGCCCCACGGCATGCCGGTGGAAATGCCGGTGTCAGAATTCACGACGCCCGTGTACCCCAGCTTATTGCGCAGCAAATCGGTGATGATTTCTTTGTTGTAGGCCATGCCGAGATCTTCGCTCGTCATGCCTTTGGGCACGGCGTAATACGGCATAATCATGGCTGTCCCGGCGGCAATCGCAGCCTTCCACGGCTGCAAGTGGTATTCGAGATTTTTGCCTGGATAGACCTGGTTTTTACCATAGGGGAAATGCGCATCCTGCCCGTCATCTGCGGGGCCTGCGCCGGGGAAATGTTTGGTCGTCAGCGCGACACTATGCGGCCCCAACTTTTCGCCCTGAAAGCCGCGAATCAGCGCCGTGATGATCTCTGTCGTCAATTTCGCGTCTTCGCCAAACGTTTCGCGAAAGCGATTCCAGCGCGGTTCTGTCGCCACATCAGCCGTCGGATGATAAGCGCCGCGAATGCCGACCGAGACGTATTCCTGCGCGGCAATCCGGGCAAATTCTTCGACCAGTGCCGTGTCGCGCATCGCGGCCAAACCCAGCGGGCCGGGCCATTGCGAAAACGCGTTGCCTGCTTCAATGATGCCGAAGGCGTTCTGCGTGCCGTAATGGTTGCGCGGATTCGTGACAAAGATGACGGGGATGCCCAGCCGCGAGCCTTCGGCAATTTGCTGCACACCGTTCAGCCAGTTCGCCATCGTTTTGGGTGGGAGATTTTCTCGATTGATGAACTGGCGAATGTGGCGTCTATTAACCGCCTCCGTCGTAGCAGGCACGTTCAGCATCACCGGCCCCGGATTGAAAGGGTTCACCCCATAAACCGCTTGCTCGTTGACGGTGCCGCCAGGCCCGGCTGACAACGTCGGCCCAACCATGAGACCGGCTTTTTCTTCGATGGTCATTTGCGCAACCAGATCATTGACACGCTCATCAATCGAACGCCGCCAGTCTTCATAAACATCCAGCTTGCCGTTTTTGTTCAAGTCTTTGAAAAGCAAACCGTTGAGTTGCAGGACATTCACAACACGGGCATTGATGACAGGTTGTGGCGTAGCAGATTGAGAAAAGCCAACCGCATCGGGTGAAACAATTAAGAGAAGTGAGAACACAACTCGACAATAGATTTGCATAGTCAGATTCATTGAATAAACCTTTAGCCCTTTCTGATTACGGCCAAAACACATCTTCATTCGTAGCCAATAACACCTGCGCAAATTGTTCGATAGTTGCGCCGTTCAAATAGCTCAATGCCACTTTGGTTTCCGCCGCGTTCGGATCACGCAAGAGGATTTTGCGATATAGACTGCGGACGCGGGTTGCGGTATCGGCGTCTGCCTCGACTGTCTTCGCAAGTGCGTTACTGAGTTGCTTGATGAACGGGCTATTTAGCACAAACAGTTCCTGCAACGGCGTAATCGTTAGGCCGCGTGTCGGGCTGTGCTGAAACGGATTCGGAAAATCATATAGGCGCAAAATGTCGCTGGTGCCACCGCGATTGATGCGCCCGTAAACCGTGCGCCGCGTGTTGTCCAGATTATCCAGGTTCTGCGATGGCCCATACATTTCCAAATTCAAACTGCCTGCGGCTTGCAGCAGCGAATCTCGGAGCGCTTCGGCATCCAGACGGCGCGTATTCATTCGCCAGAGCCATTTATTCTCTTCGTCAATTGCGACAGCATCGGTGCGCGGCTTGCTGGCTTGGCGATACGTGGCCGACAGCATAATTTCCCGATGCAGCCATTTCAGCGACCAGCCGTTCGCCACAAAGCGCGCGGTCAAATCGTCCAGCAATTCGGGATGTGTAGGCCGTTCGCCACGATCCCCAAAATCGCTGGGCGTGGCGACCAGATGCTTGCCGAAATGCCAGCCCCAGACGCGGTTGACGATTACGCGGGCAGACAGCGGCGCGGCATCGGTCAGGATTTTCTCGGCTAATTCCAAGCGACCGGAACCGCGTTTGAAAACCTCGTTCGGATTTTTTGACAGCACGGTTAAGAAATGGCGCGGCACAATCTCGCCGGGCGCAGCCGAGTTGCCGCGACCAAAGACGGGCAGGTCACGCGCGGCACCGGGTTTGATCGTCAGCGGCGTGTAATCGGCATACGATCCATCCGAATCCATCGCGGCATCATGCACGGCATTGATGAACGGCGCTTTGGCTTCCTCTTCGGCGCGCTTGGCGGCGGCGGCAGCAACGACTTTCGGGTCGGGTTTGGTCTTGGCCGCTTTGGCCTCGGCTTTGGCGGCGCCGATGCGGATGACGGATTCAGCCAGTTCAGGATATGGTTCCTGCAACGCCTTCATCTCTTCTTTCAGCTTGGCGATTTCGGCGCTGCATTCGGCAGCTTTGGGCTTGGCAATGGTTTGGTCGAGCGTTTTTTCTCCCGTCAAAAACCCTAGCAACCCATTCAATTCCGTGACGCGATGACGAGCGACCAGATATTTCGTTTCGGTGGCTGGGTCAATCTCGCGTAACGGTCGAACAGCGGGCGAGGTCGAAGCAAATACACCCGCCAGCGCGTAGTAATCTTTCTGCGAAATCGGATCGAATTTGTGATCGTGGCAACGCGCGCACGCGACGGACAAGCCGAGCATGCCGCGTCCGACGGCGTCTACGCGCTCGTCCCATTCTTCCAGCAGCAGGTTGTCAATCAACTCTTTCGACAGCTTCTTTTCTTTCCACTCCGACGGAGCCATGCCCAAATAGCCCAGCGCGCGCAGGTCATTGCGCGACGTGCCGGGCATCAGGTCGGCGGCGAGTTGCTGTTTGATGAAGCGATCATACGGCAGGTCGTTGTTCATCGCCTCAATCACCCAATCGCGATAGCGCCAGGCATACGGATAGGCTTGGCGATTGCCGCCCGTGTCGCCGTTTTCGGCGTAGCGCGCCACGTCCAGCCAATAACGGCCCCAACGTTCGCCGTAATGCGGCGAAGCCAACAGGCGATCAAGCAGCTTGTCATAGCGCTGCTGGTCTTTGTCTTTGACATAGCTTTCGACTTCTTCGTAGATGGGTTTCAATCCAGAGAGGTCGAGATAGGCGCGTAAAATCAGCGTGCGCGCATCGGCTTCGGCAGAAGGCGTGAGTTTGTTTTGTTCGAGTTTGGCGAGGATGAAACGGTCAATTTTCGTGCGTGCCCACGCCGCCTGTTTGACTGGCGGCGCAGCCATTTCGCGCACGGGCTGAAACGCCCACCACTGCCGCCCTTTGTCGAAATCAATCCCGCGAAGTTTGGCTGGCGCAGTCGCCGCGACCGCATCCGTGCGTGGATCAGGCGCGCCTGCCGCAATCCATTGCTCAAAGTCGGCAATCACGGTGTCCGGCAACTTCCCCGCAGGTGGCATTTTCAAGATCGGATCGTTGTAGCGCAGCACGCGCAGCAACAGGCTCTCCGCTGGCTTGCCAGGCACAATCGCCGCGCCTGACACGCCACCTTTCAGCAGTCCGGCTTTCGTGTCCAGCACCAGCCCGCCCATCGGCTTTTTCAGCTTGGACGAATGGCAGGCGTAACAATTGTCAGCCAGGACGGGGCGAATCTTTTTCTCAAACAATTCATCGCCTGGCGACAAAGCCGATTGCGCACTCATGCGCCCTGCGGCAAAAGTAAGCAACGCCAGCCAGACGAATGTTAGTTTGCATTGTGTGCGCGTCATCTTATGCCTCCCTCCGGCGCGATCAGATTCGGCCATTCGGTCAATCAGCCTTTAGCAGTGTGTTGTCGGTCTGTTGAAGACGGCTCGACAGCGGGCCAAACGACGTGCGGCGCTCAGCCCTAATACGCGCTTACTTCGCAGGCGCGGGTGCGGCAGGCAGCATATTGCGAATCGCGGTGATCTGCCAAACCTTTCCACTGCGTTTCAGCACAAAGGTTGTCCACATGCTACGGGTCGCGCCGCCCGCCAGCCCCGTCAGTTCGTAGCGCCCATCAGCGATAGCGACATCCGCCGTCACGAAGCGCACGGCTTCCACCGTGATCGTGCGTTTCCCGCCCGTGCTGGTCGAACTCGCCAGCGTGCCACGCACCACGGCTTCGCGGCCTTTGCGCCATTCGCCCGACGACACCAGTTGATCGGCATCGCTGGTGAACAGTTGCTCGACCGCCTTGGGGTCAAGCCGCTCGCGGGCGTCAACGTATTGCTGGACGACCGCGCGAATCGCGGCTTCGTCATTGCCGCTGGAACTCTTTTGGGTGAACCACGGCGTGCTGGTGACGAGCAAAAACAGAAGCGCAAATTGAATGTACATGAGACCTCCAAAGTCAGTAGCAGTACGGGGAGCGTCAGCGACCTGAGCCTCGGCATCAGGCGGTTTAGCTGCCGTTCACTGCATCAATTGCCAAAGCTCAGGTCGCTGACGCTCCCCATATTGTTTTGCTTAATTGCTCAGCCGATACAAATGCGTCTGGCTGCGCACAAAGATCGAACCGCCCGCGACCGCCAGCGAAGCCAGCGTCGGCCCGTCCAGTTGATTGCGCGCCAGTTCTTTGAATTGCTTGCCCGGCGCAAGCACGACCGATTCGCCTTCTTCGCTCAAAAAGTAAATCCGCCCGTCGGCATAGAGCGGCGAGGCCGAATGATTGCCGCCCAGCCGGACTTGCCAATGCGGCGTGCCCGTCTTGGCGTCCAAACAACTGGCGATGCCGTTGTCGCTGACCAGATACAATTCGTCACCCACCAGCAACGGCGAAGGCGTCAGCGACACGCCGCGTTTGAGCGTCCACGCGACGTGCGACCGCGTCACATCGCCCTTGCCATCCACGCGCACCGCCAGCAACGACGGTTGCATAAAGCCGGTGCAGAGATAAACCAGCCCGTTGCCAAACACCGGACGCGGCACGTTGGAAAAGCCGTCGCCATAGCTCACGTTCCAAAGCTCCCTGCCCGTGCGCGGTTCATAGGCGAACGTGCGAAACGCGCCCGGACTGATGACTTGATCGCCCGCCGGCAAGCGCACGACCAGCGGCGTCGCGTAAGCCTGCGCGCCTTCGCGGTATTTGCGCCAGCGTTGTTTGCCGGTCGCCTTGTCCAGCGCGACGACGTATTGCGTGCTCTGCCCATCGCAATTCACGATCAGCAAATCGTCGTAAAGCACCGGCGAACCGCCCGGCCCATGCTGCCCGTTGTCGTAATCGAGTTTGGTTTTCCAGACGATCTCGCCTGTTTGCGTCAAGCAGGCCGTGCCGTGCGCGCCGAAATGCACGTAAACCTTATCGCCTTCCAAAATCGGCGTCGGCGAGGCCAAACTATTCTTGGCGTTCAACGGCCCGCTGGATTTCAACCGGAAGAGTTCAATATTTTGCAGCAACGCGCCCGTGTTGCGGTCTACGCACAGCACCCGCAACGTCTTGTTCTCTTCCGTCGTCAGCCAGATGCGGTCGCCTTGAATCGCAGGCGAAGACCAGCCCTTGCCCGGCAGCGCGGCTTTCCATTTGACGTGACGGGTCTCGCTCCACACCAGCGGCAACCCGCGTTCGGCGGAATGGCCTTGCCCCGAAGGCCCGCGAAATTCCGGCCAATCGTCAAAACTGAATAACAGCGCCAACAAGAGCAATGTTTTCATGGGAGATGTTCCTGTGCAGTTACGCTTTGGCCGCCGAACCCAGCCGGTTACGCTTGCCGATCAAAGTTTCGATGAATTGTTTATTGCGCGTGAAATCAGCCGCGATGTTTTTGCTGGGGCACGAAGTTTCAAGCTGCGCCCATTGATCGAAACCGATGTCGGCCAGCACGTCAATCACCGCCGGGAAGTTGATGACGCCGCCCTCGCCCAGATATTTTTCCCACGGCGTTTCTTTCAAGTGCATTTCGCAAATGCGGCCCTTGCCCAGCCAGCGAATCTCTTCGACGACGTTGTAACCTTCCTTCGACGAATTGCCTACGTCGTAATAGGTTTTGATGGCGGCGGATTTGCTGCGCTCCATAATGGCGGCGTTCTCGCGCGCCGAGATCGTGTTTTCGAGACCGAGAATCACGCCGAGCTTTTCGGCTTGTGGAGCCACGTTGCGCAGGATGTCAGCCACGCGGTCTTGTTCGGCCTGTTGCTTGATCGCCCATTTGCCAAAGAACGGCACCAGAATCACACGCACACCCAACGCCTTGGCAATCGGGATGCACTCAGCCAGCCACTTCTCGCCCAGCGGATCGGATTTCAATCCATTCGTGTGCATGATTTCCAGGCACAATGAAGTAATTGCCACACCCTGTTTTTTCGCCTCGTCCAAATACTGTTTCTGCAACGCCGACGAACTGAGCGGCAATTGTGTAATCGTCTCGCCCCTCGGCGCGTGGCCGATGCTGATTTGCACGCCGGGGAAGCCGATCTGTTTGGACAGCCCCACCGCACCCAGTTTGCCTTCCTGGCTCAGGCTCCAATCCGGCGCGGACAATTTGAATTTCACGCCTTTGGCGGCGGCATACGCGGCGAGTGATTCTGTGCGTGTCATCGTTTGCGTCAGGGCCAGCCCCGCGCAGGCGGCGGTTCCGGTTTGCAGAAAGTTGCGGCGCGTTTGGTTCATGGTGTTGTGCCTCTCTCAAGTTTTGTCAACGAATCAAGCCTCATGGCGCTTCAAGCGGCAAAGTAGGCCTGCCCGCTCATCCATTTGAAATCGTAGTAACGCTGAAGCGTCGGAAAATCTTTGTTGTCGGAGACGACGATGACGCCAGCTTTTTTGGCTGAAACGGCGATGAGTACGTCGCGGATGAGGTTTTGTTTTTCGGCGTGACTGAGCGCTGGACGTGAGCGCGTTGGATGTTGGCGGCTCAGATCGCTGAGGTAGTGGTTGAGAATACGTCCGGCTGTCAGCCAAGCCTCGCGGTCGGGAATGAGCAAACGGCCTGCTTTCTCAAGCCGTTTGCATTCGGCTTCCATCAGCTTGAGTTCTTTGCCGCCGTTCGCGCCAGCCATGCGTTCCTGCCAAACGACAATCGAAAACCAAGCGGCGTCGCCTTGCGCGGAAATCGCCGCGCGGTAGGTGATGTAGGCCGTGGTATCAAAGAGCACCTTCGACAATTTCACGCATCAACCCGCCTTTCTGATAGTTTTCATAGGTGTTGCGCAGGTTGATTTGAAAAAGCTCTTCATTGCTCAAACGGGCAATGGCCTTGTCGAATTGCTTTTCGGGAAGGGCCTCAAGCCATTGGCGCAATTGCTCGATGTAGCCCTGAAACTTCTGCAACTCATCCGGCGTGCGGAAGTTTGCCTGTGGCCCGCGCGGACGGCGCGGTTTGGCAAGGAGATGCCCATTTCGCTTTGCCGCAGTTCCGTTTGTGTGTCCGTTTTGTTTTGCCATAACTACCTCCTCAAATTGCCGCCGCATCATAACACGCCCTCGGCGGCATTCAGTTGCGTACCAGCGAGGTGGATTCAGAGCTTTACTGTTTCTTCCACTGCAAAATGCGCGCGTGGATGTCGTCAATGCTGGCGTCGTCCCAGTATTCTTTGATCTCCGCCACCGCATCGCCTTTGCCACGTTCGAGCGGCACGACGAATTGGGTGGCTTGCGGCAGCCCCAGTTGTTCAACCAGCACTTTCCAGCCTTTCCGCAGCAGGTCGCCGGTTTCATCGGGTAAGGTAGTTGTAACGCTCATTCGAGTTCTCCTTTGTTCAATTTCTCCGCAAAGAGGCGCGGGTTCATCGCCGAAAAGTAAGCTTGGCGTGATGATGGCGTCAGGCGGCGCTAACAGCGCGCCTGTTTCATTTCGGTAACCTGCCGGTTACAGGAAAGAAAGTAGCGCGCGCCGCCAAGCATCGCCAAAGCCACGTGCAATGCATCGCGGGGACGAATCCGGCAACCGCTTTCAAGCGCTCTTCCAAAATTCAACATCATCGCTTTCAAACTTGCACTCTTTGCCGGACTTTCGATTGAAGAATGGCCTGTGCTTGCGTGTATAAGCGCACATTCTGTCCTTCTTTATCCGATAGGCAGACGACAAGCGCATAAGCCTCTTTCTCAGCGGAGACATCTTTTCCCCAAGTGTTGTCTGTTCGCGTCACGACAACATAAGGGCGGTTGCTTTGGCGGTTGTCAGTAACCTGGCTCAGTTTCCAGGTACAAGCCTGAACCGTCCCTTTCGAGCGTGAAGTCGCGCTGATGTTTTGTTTGAGCTTTAGCTCCGGAATACTCGGACACTCCTGGCTTGAAGTGTTTGCGTTGAAAGCGACAGCAGCAGCATCCAGACTTGAAGCCTCAATCAGTTTGAACTCAATGCGACCCGCTTTGTAATCAATCCGAGTAGTTCTGACGGCAGGCGTGTAAGCGAGCGCCACCGTAATTTCGCGCGTTCGTGTTGGCCCGCCATAAAAATCTTCTGGAATAGGGATCGCGTAAAAATGATGTTTGCGATCTTCAATCGTATCTTCGGCTAGTAAAGTCACCTGCTGTTGAGTCGAGCGAAATAAACATTCAGGCGATATCTCACCATAGCCACACACCTTCCACAATTCTTCACTCTCAAGCAGGCTGCTCCACGATTCGTGATGCCTAGCGTGCGCTACAAGCAGCGCACGTAGTAGATTGGGGCTGGCTTGCGGCAATTCTCCCAACAGTTTTGCGGCAAGATGCGCGATGTGCGGTGCGGCTTGACTAGTTCCTTTACGCTCTTCAACCAAGTGACCCGAAGCAAAACCGATGGACGTTGACAACTCCTTCAACCCAATATCTGTGAAGCCTCGCGATTGAATATTGAACCCAGTGTTCCCACCAAAGCTGACAACCTCTGGCTTTACTACACCATTAGCCGATGGTCCGCACCGAGTGAAAGGTGAAGGCTGACGATGCCGGGCTATCGGGACAACGGCAGGATCATTTGGGTAGCGCTGGCTATAGAAGGATTGATCGTACCGCGCCAAGCTACCGACCGTCAGCACATTCAGTGCGGTAGCGGGATCGAATAAACGAGCGTCATCGGAAGTAAGGTAGCTGGGGTAGTCCTTGAGCCAGTCTTGCGGAACAGCCTCAGTTCCATCGAAGTTACCGGCGCAAACAACGAACAACACCCTTTCTTCGCGCGCAAGAATGTCGAGCATAACTGCCAAGCCTCTGATGTGGCCTCCCTGATAAGGTTTTCGCCTATCTCCGAACGAGAGGTTGAAGACCTTGCAGCCATAATTCGTTTTGAAATAGCGGACAGCCGCAACAATCTGATTTTCCACGAATCCAGTAACATTGTCGCCGGAATCATCAAGGATGCGTCCGCTGAACAACCGCAACTCCGGCACAAAGCTGTCGCTGACCAAACAGGCTTCCACATCATCGTAAAGCGCAATTCCGGCGACGTGTGTTCCGTGGCCTTCAGTATCGGAAGCAGGAAAGCCAGGGATAAAGCTTTGTGCGTCGCCAATGGCGGGTCTCAGCAGTGGATGGTTTTCAGCAATACCACTGTCCAATACCACAACGCCAGGAGCATCGCTCGGCGGTGGCGAAACGTCAGGGAGGCTCATCACGTCAACTTGCAACAATTGGCGATCAAACCCGTATTTTGGCGGCAGATCAACCATGCGCACGTCTCGGTGATCAAGCAGAAGTTTGACTGCCTCAAGCTTGCCGTGAACCCGGTACAGGATGATCTCCGGCTGGCGCACCTGATCAAGAACGTTGAGGTTGTTCTGTCGCAACCATTCTTCAAAGGCTTCCATCATTGCCTTCCGGTCACTGCCTTTCAGCAATGGCCATAGTTCTACGTCCAGCACGACGGGATCAGTGTTCGGAAAACCTTCCGTTTTCAACGCCCAGCCAGTGCGATTCTCCGGCGTCCAACGATCGAATGATTGCATCCCGTAAAACAAAGAGGCGCGAACCGGAGTGCCGCCCCGTGACATCGTTGTCAATCGCGCCTCGAACTCTTCCTGCCCTTTTGCATCGGCGAAAGTCAGTACGACTTTTTCATCTTCTTGGCTGATGACTTCAACACCCGGGATGGCTGCCAGATTGTCGGGCTGAAAACCTTTGTTGACTTCAATACGCAGCAAACGACGGTCGTCGAACCCGCCGACCTCGGCCACTGGTGCATTCAATGTTTGTTGTAGGGTGTGCAGAACTCTCGCACCGTGCTCCTGCGGGTTTGCCGGCTTGGGACGTTGGGGCGGGTTTCCAGGGCGTTTGGGATTGACTGGTTCCTCACGAACGATTGGCAAATGAGGATAGGCTTCAGGCATTAACTACTCCTTTGGTGTCGCATGCTCCTTGTAGATTTGTTTCGGGTTTGCTCACGCTGGAGCGCATTTTCCAGATGCTGGATTTGCAGGAATTCTTGGCCTTGCAAAATCATCTCTTTAATTGCGTGTCGCAGCACTCTCTCCACATCAGCGTGCGACAGCCCTTTGAAGCGAGAGGTGATTTTAGCCGCTCTTGGATCGAAATCCCGTCGCACACCGCGTAACTTCATTTCCAGTAAACTCTGCAACTGTCCCAGCGTTGGTAAGGCAAACACCAGCACCTCTTCAAATCGCCGCCAGACGGCTGAATCAAGAATGGCCTCGTGGTTGGTTGCCGCAATTAACACGCTGCGGGTCTCGCAGTTGTCCATCATTTGCAAGACGGCATTGACAACACGCTTTAATTCGCCATGTTCAGATTGATCCGAGCGCTCCTTGGCGACAGCGTCAAATTCATCAAAGAGAAGCAACAGCGGCGTCGTTTTGGCAAAGTCGAAAACCTTGCGCAGGTTGGCGGCGGTCTCACCGAGAAACGAAGAGATCAGGCTATCCATCCGCACAATCGCCAGTGGACGGCTCAACTCCGCAGCCAGCACTTCAGCCGTGAGCGTCTTTCCACAGCCAGGCGGCCCATGGAAAAGCAGGCGGTCAACTGGACGCAGGCCATAACTCTGCAAAACTTCTGCGCGGCGATGCTCCAGTAAGATTGACTCGATTAGCGCGCGATTTTCGCCAGACAAAATCACATCATCAAGATTGCGAACAGGCTCTCTGATTTCCAGCAGCGGCAGGCCGCGCTCGCGGTCAGTGGGAACGGTTTCAGAAAGGCGGCGCAAAGTGAGTGGTGCGGCTATTGGTCTCCCGTACAAAATCTTTTCCAAGTCGTTAGCCAGCAAGTGATGCTGTTTTTCGCGCTCTTCGCGGATGACCTCTTCTGTTACAAGGCGAAAGGCGTCCATATCACCACTGGTACCGCTTTTGATTAACTGACGCAAGGTTCTTCCGCTGGACATGCTGGTTTCCTTTCTGCTGGCATTGTTTCTATTCTAACGGCCCATTGCGAGGCGGTGCGCACAAGTAAGACACTGATTCATCAAAGCGCAGATGAATTCCTCGTATTCAAGTGAGCGAGTTCAAGTGGTTCACGGCGTGCGGCTCGTTTAAAGACTTCGGAAAGCGGGCTATGCGCAATCAGGTTGCGCATCAACTCTTGATACTGTTGACGGCGCTGTAGCCAGTTTTCATACGCCCCCGCCCAATCGCTCCAATCCAACACCCATGCGTCGTCCGCCAGTTCCTCGCCCGCACGGTAGGCTTCGTAAAACGTTGCGGACAGCACGCCGTACTTGCGCTCGTAATTCTCAAGATCAGCGTCCAGCGCGTGAATGTCGCGCACCACTTCAGCAATTCTCATTGGCGTCATTGGTTTGCTCCTTGCGGATCAAAGTTTCAGGCACGGCGATTATACGGGCGGCAATCCGAACGACCGATCCGCGCGTCTACCTGGCGAAGATTTCTTCCTTGCGCTTGATGACCAGCCGCTCTTTGGTTTCGATGTCGGCGACGAGTTGGCGAACTTTCTGTTTGGAGCAAACCCGCAACTTCCAAAGCGCGCGTAATACGTCAAGCAGGTCGAAAACTTCAACCCCTTCCGCGCGGCAGTAATTTCGTGCGCGCCGGTCATTGGTCACGAAGGCCGCATTGCGTGACTGACAAAGCACAATGGATTCGGCTTCACCTGTATTGAGCGACATTGGCAGCCGGGAGGCCGCCACCACTTCTTGCGCCGTCAGCGCCAGCAGTGACAACTTGCCGTTCTGAATCAGCGCTGTTGCCGGTTGCAGGAACTGACGCCCTTCGCGCAACCCGACGATGAGTTCAGTGTAACCGGCTGGCGTTACGCCGAGTTCATCCGGGGCAAACAGCGCGAATAACAAGTCCATCTTATCGAGGAGCGTGAACGTGCCGATGATGTTGGTGGCGAGCAGGACTATGGCCGTCGCCTCCGTATGCGCTCAACTGCTTCATCCAATTCTTTGGCCGGGCGGGCTTCCAGCGTCACTGGCTGCCCGCGTTGCGCCAGCAATTCCTGCAAGCGCCAGCATGTCATGCCCGCCATTTCAGCCGCGCGTCCCAGCGTAATCTCGCCATCCAGATAGCGCCGGATGGCCGCTTCCACGCGCAATTGCGGATTGACGGCCAGCAGCGTCTGCACCGCTTCGCGCACTGCTTCGGCCTCGTTGACAAAGCAACCCGCGCGAATGATGGCGGCGAGGTCTTGACCAGTTTCGTTCATTGTTTCTTTGCTTACGGCGCTTGCCATCAAAGCTGCCTCCATAGTTTGCTCCTTGCAGATCAAAGTTTCGGACAAGACGATTATAGGTTGCGCCCAATCACACCGCCAATAGCAATGTGCTGCGCAAAGAACGAGAGCCGCGCAATGCGTGATTGCGCGGCTCTCGTCATTCGCCTCAGCTTATTGCTTCCGCTGCTGTTTGCCTCCCGTTGTCACTGGCGCAGCGGGTGCATCCGTCTTCCGCTGTCCCCAAACCGGCGGTGGCGGTTCGATGCTCATTCGATTGACCGGCTTTTCTTTCAGCATCCGCAATGCCTCTTGCACGGCGCGTTCGAGTTGCGGGTCGTGACCGGCGATCACATCCTTCGGCCAATTCTCGACATCAACATCGGGCGGCGTGCCAACGTTTTCAACATCCCATTTGCCTTCGCGTGTGAAGAAGCCGCCACGCGGGGCGATCATCGAACCGCCGTCAATAAACGTGGGCGTATCCGCCGTGTGCACCAGGCCGCCCCAAGTACGTTTGCCGACGAGCAGGCCGATTTTGCGATGGCGGAACATCCACGGCATGAGGTCGCCGCCCGAACCGGCCATTTCGTTGACGATCATGACCTTGGGCCCCCAGATGCCGGCTGACGGGCTGGTGAAAGGGTAGCGTTCGCCCGCGACGTTGTTGAAGTAGCCGTCGAAATCGCGCTGCAACACGTCAATGATGTAATCCGCCGCCGAGCCGCCGCCATTGTAGCGTTCGTCAATCACCGCGCCCTGCTTGTCCTGTTGCGCGAAGTAATAACGATTGAAGCTGGTGTAACCGGGCTGTCCGGTGTTCGGCAGGTGCACATAAGCCAGCTTGCCGTCGGAGAGTTTGTCCACCATGCGGCGATTCGCCTCGACCCAGGCGCGCGCGCGCAAAGCCTGTTCAGTCGTGGTCGGGATGACCGTGACCTGCCGCGCGCCTTCGATTGACGGACGGCTGTTGACGGTCAGCACGGTTTGCCGATTCGCGGTGCCGTCGAGCAGGCGGAAGATGTTGTCGGGCGCTTTCAATTCGACGCCGTTGATGGCGAGGATGAAATCGCCGACCGCGACCTCTACGCCGGGCGCGTGCAGCGGGGCGCGCAAGTCGGGGTTCCAGCTTTCGTTGTCGTAAAGGCGCGTGATTTTGTAGCGGCCTTGTTCGACGGTGAAATCAGCGCCGAGCAAGCCGCCGGGTGAATTCGGCACATCGGGCATGTCGCCGCCGCGCACGTAAGAATGGCCGATGGCAATCTCAGCGCCCATGTTGTCGAGCAGATAATTCAGGTCGGCGCGATGATTGACGTATGGCAACAGCGCGCCGTACATCTCGCGCATCTTCGGCCAATCGCTGCCGTGCATGTTCGGCACGTACAGGTAGTCGCGTTGATTGCGCCAGCCTTCGTTGAAGATTTGTTTGAACTCTTCTTTCGGGTCTAGGTACATCCGCAACGCGACGTTCAAACGGCCTTGGCCCGGTTGCGGCGGTTGCCGATCTGCATCCACGATGAACAGTGAGGGCGCAGGCGCTGCGCCAAATCCACCGCCGCCACGTCCGCCACCGCCGCCACCGCCGCCCGCGCGATAGACCAGTTTGTGGCCGTCCGCGCTGACATCGTAAGTCGCTACACCCGTGACAAAGGGCGCGGCGCGGCGATCACTCAGGCGGAAACGATTCAAGGTGCTGCCACCACCGCCGCCGAAGCCGCCACCACCACCGCGTCCGCCGCCGCCCGCCGATTCGAGGTAATAGACGGTGCCCGCGACGCCCGCGCGCAATTGCGAGTATTGCCGTTCGGGCAGGCCCGGCACGGCGATGATGCGTTGTTGCAGGCCATCGAAATCAATCGTCACCGTAGCAGGCTGACGCGGCGCGCGTGGCGTTGCCGGGGCCTGATCGCCTTGCGCGTTGTCAGTCGGAGCCGTAGGCGGAGCCGCGCCTAGTGCACCGCCGGGGCGGCCACCGCGACCACCGCCATTCGGCGTTCCACCTGGATTCGCAGGCGCGCTGCCGACGCCTTGGTCTTCGTCGCTCTCAGGCAACAGCGGGCTGGGCTCGCCTTTTTTGAGCACGGCAAAATACAAGCCGAAATTTTCGTCGTGGTCATACGAGGTCATATCCAACCATTGCGACTTCAACCCGAAATCCGTCGAAGCAAAGAACCACAGATACTTCCCGCTCGCATCCCACGCGGGCCAAACCGAATCGGCCAACGCATCGGTGACTTGCTTCGTCTCGCCCGTCTCGACGTTGCTGACAAAGATCGCGTGATAGAGCGAACGCAAGCGGCTGGCATACGCGACCCATTTTGAATCGGGACTCCAGACAGGGTTGACCGTGCGCGTCGGCACCATCCACGGGTCGTTGCCGACGATCTTGGCTTGGCCGCTGGCGACATCGAGCACCCAGACTTTCAGATTCGTGTCGGTGTACAACAGCTTCTTGGAATCAGGCGACCACGACGCCGTGTAGTAATGCGTCGGATTGGGCAGCGCAAGCTCGCGCGGCGGCGTCAGGCCGTCTTGCGCTTCGATGACGAGTTTGTATTCGCCCGACTTGTCGCTGAAATACGAAATGAACTTGCCGTCGGGCGACCACGCGGGATCGCGTTCGGCTGACGCGCTCGAATTGCTGAGATTGCGAATGTCGCCTTTCTCGGCGGGAATCGTGAAGACTTCGCCGCGCGCCTCGACGACGACGCGCTTGCCGGTGGGCGAGAGGGCGAGATTGGTCATACGCGCGGTCACGTCTTCCCAGCGCGGCATCATCCACGGGAAATCGCCTGCCGCCGAGATGTTCACAACGTGTTCCTTGCCTGTCTTGGCGTCGAGTTCGTGAACGTAGCCCGCCTGTTCAAACACCACCGCACCCGCGCTCGCGTCAAGCGCCTTCACATCGAAATCAGTGAAGCGCGTGACCTGGGCCAGCTTTTTGGTTTTGGTTTCATACGACCACACGTTGGCTACGCCATCGCGGTCAGAGATGAAGTAAACCGTATCGCCGACCCACGCCGGGTCTACGTCTTTCGAGTCTGTCCACGGCGGCGAGACCAGATCGTAGCTCTTCAAATCCACAATCCAGATTGGGCGATTCTGGCCACCGCGATAATTGCGCCGCTCTTCGTCCCACGAATTGTTCATGCGATACGCGATGCGCGTGCCGTCGGGCGAAAGCTTGCCTTGATAGCCGCGCGGCAGCGGCAATGGCTCTTCCACGCCGCCGGTCGCGGGAACAGTCCAGAAACGCGGCGCGCCACTCGGTGCCCACGTCGCGCGCGCCGAAGCGAACATGATTGCCTTGCCATCCGGCGTCCAGCCCTGCACGGTGTCTGCGCCCGGATGCCACGTCAACCGCTTCGGCTCACCGCCTTCTGCCGGGACGACATAGACATCGAAGTTGCCCGCATATTCGCCGCTGAACGCCAGCCACTTGCCATCGGGCGAAAAGTGCGGATTCGAGGTCTGCCCTTGAAAGCTGGTGACGCGCCGCGCCGCGCCGCCCGCGCGTTCGACCGTCCAGATGTTGTTGGCGTAGGCGAACGCGATCTGCGTCGCGCTAACCGTTGGTGTGCGCAAGAGGCGCGTGGGCCCGGCAGCCGCGCGGGTGTTGAATGTTTTCAGCGCGCCGAACGCGAGCAAGGCGAAGGCGAGCAGGACGAGTGACAAGGTGCGTTTTGACATGGTGGCGACCTCCGATTGAGTGGTTGGAGTTGAATGTGCTTGGTTGCTGGTCTTCATGACTGATTGAGCGTGCTCGGCGTTTCAACAATCTGCACCTAGGCGTTGCTACGAATTCCCCGAAGAACTACACTGCCGCTATGCACGCAATCGAATTCATCACGAACCTGACCGCTGACCCTGTGCTGGCGATTCCCCCAGAGATAGTCGCACAGCTTCCCAAAGCAGGGCAGGCGCGGGTCATCGTTTTAACCAACGGCGATACGGATGACACGGAATGGCGCTTGGCTGCCTACGAACAGTTTATGCGCGACGATTCGTCCGAGGATGGCGTTTACGATACTTATTGAACCGTGTTTGGCGAAATTTTCCTCTGCCAACTCCCCTTCACCAACGGCGCGGTAAGCAAAGCGCGTCCGGTGCTGGTGCTTTTCGATTTACCACAAGACGCCGTGATTTGCCGCGTGACCTCGGTGTTACACGCTGGCCCGCTAGACCTTGCGCTTAGGGATTGGGCGCAGGCAGGCTTGGCAAAGCCTTCCGCCGCGCGGCTTGATCGCTTGGTGACAGCGGAAAAGACGCTGCTCACTCGGCGGCTAGGTCAACTCACCGCGCACGACGAAGCCGCCGTTCGCGTGGCGTGGAATCAGCACATGAAGCTGTGAGGCAAGCCTTGTTCACCGCAACACCTGCTCCCGCATCCGCCACAAATTCGTCGCCGTGAAAGGCTCACCGTCAAAGGCGATCTGCTTCACCGGCTTGGCTTGCTGCTGCAAATAGTCGGTCACGTTCATCCAGCGAATCACGCCGTCTGAAGTGCGAATGACCAGCATCACCGGATATTCCTGCGCCTGCTAATAGTCGGCGTGGCGCGGTTTCTTGATCTTGAAGACTTCGCGTCCGTCCTTGCGCTGTTCCAGATAGGAATCGCCCGATTTCAATTGCAGGTAAACACGCCGTCCGCTGGCATTGCCCTCGCTGTCTTTGAATTCGATCTCGCCGTCAATGCCCCAATCCGAGTTTGCCGTAGGCCGAAAGATTTGGCCCGCTTCGCCCGCAATCGCGAAGGCGTGGCCGAGCAGAATCAATTCGCGGCTCTCGTTGTCAATCGCGCGGCGCGCTTGTTCGTCCAGCGCGCGCACGACGGCTTGCGTCTCTTCCGAAGCGAACTTCTGCTCGATCAAATCCCGCAGCGGAACCCATTGCATGCAATCAACGCAAACAATCTCTTTCTTCCCTTCGGCGAGTTTTTTGCGAACCGTTTCGTGATTGGTCACGGGCGTGGCGCAATGGCCGCACACGTAATGGCGCGTGCGCAACACGTCTTGGTCTTTCGCCTTCAAGTGGTCATGGGCTTAGAAGAAATGGGGCGGATGAAGTTGACCTGGGTCTCGACCGCTACGCCCGGCGCGCAATAGACGGTGAGCTCGCCCGCGCCTTCTGACTTGCGCGTCAGCTTCAACCCGATGCGTTGGCCGCCGCGCTGTCCTGCTGCCGTCTTGAAATCGGCGGCGAAGCGCCAGAGTTGGTCTTTCTCGAACGCCGTCGTGTGATGCAACCGCACGACCAGCGTGGCGTAAATCTCATCCAGCATCCCGCTGAAGTTGTAAGTCACCAGCGCCGCCGGATGATCGCCTTGCGCGGGCCGCTCGCGTTTGAAATAGGACGGGAAGACGAGCAGCGAACCTTGCTCGGACGCTTCGCGCAAACACAGCCCGTGGTCCACGAAAGTCTGGTGCATCGCCCGCAAGACGATCTGCTCTTCGTCGCGCGGCAGCCGTTGCATGTCCTGATAATCCAGCTTCCCGTCGAGTACGTCTGCTTCGCGGATGCTGCCCAACTCGTCCGGGTGGGCGCGCACCTTGCGCATCACGGCGGCGGCGTAACCGTTGATGCGTTCGGGCTGAAGCAATACGAAATCGCCGAATTCCAATTGCCAGACCGCGCCGGGGCCAGCCAGCCATTATTTAAGCTGAATAAGCCTTAAAGGAATGGCTTTAGCGCTAAGAACTTTACGGATGCCAATAAATCACTTTTACAAACAATATCCAACAAGAAATATTCAGCAATACTGTGTGCATTTTTTTGGGGGGTGACAATGAAATAAAAAGGGTCGTTTGTCAGAAAGAAGGTGTCTACCAAAACTCCTTCTCTTGTCGCACGACCCGTGACCGTAGTCACGGCTACCTTAAAACAATTACCGGGGCTCGCCAAGCCGCAGCGGAAATTTATGGCGGCGTTGCTCGCGACGATATTGGCGCTGCGCGGACGCGTCAATTACCGGAATCTGGCGCGTAACGGCGCCTCTGGCGAGCGCCGTTACGCGCGCCAGTTTGCGCAGCCCTTTGCGTGGTTGGCGTACCACGCGCAAGTGCTTCGAGATGCCGTCCCGCGACGCATGAATTGATCGCCGCGCAGGATGCTTCGTTCATCCCGAAGAGCGGCCAGCACACGCCGGGTTTGGGCCAGTTTTACAACGGTTGCGCCGGACGCGCCGAACGCGGCTTGGAAATCAGCGCGCTTGGCGTCGTAGACCTGACACAAAAAGGCGCGTATGTCGCGGCGGTCACGCAAACACAGGCGACCGCACCCAAGTTGAAAAAAGAGCAGGCCGAGCTGACCCGGCTCGATCAGGCAATCGCACAAATCCAGGCGACGCGTCCGCACTTGCCTGCGCGTCTTCGCTATCTCGCCGCCGACGGCTGGTACGCAAAGAAAAAGTATGCCGACGCGCTCGGCGCGCTCGGACTCGAACTCGTCACCAAGTTGCGTAACGACGCGAATATGCGTTTTCGTTTGACCGGCGCACGCACCGGTCAACGCGGTCGTCCGAAAACTTACGCCGGCAAAGTCGACTGGCAAGACCTGAGCCGTTTTGAGCAGGTAGACACCGTCACGCCCGACCTCGCGCCGGGCGTGACGGTGTTTACTGCCGAGCTGTACCACTGCTCGCTCAAGCGCTGGCTGCGCGTCGTCATACTGGTTTGGTATACGGCGGACGGCAAACGTCATCACGCGATTCTGGCCACGACAGATTTGAACTACAGCGCTGCCG
>JACPYM010000044.1 GCA_016196035.1 Acidobacteriota bacterium
AGGCCGCGAAAGATGCTGGGTTGAACCTTTCTGAATGGATTCGTCAAACCTTGAAAGAGTCTTGGAATAAGAAACAGCGCAAGGCGAGAGCCGACGCGAGGGCGAATCCGTAGGATTAAATTTTGAAATTAGGACACGGCCCCCAGTCAATCCGGCGACAAGTGGGAACTTCGCAAGTGCGTGGGCGTGATCAAAGCCTAAGTCATTGGCGAACTTCAAATTGACGAGAATTTTTTGAAACTGTACCTGAACCGGGGTCGTCTTCCGGTTCAGATCGCACAACACGATCTGCCAACTGCAACAAGCTGCAACAAGCTGCAATGCTTAAAGCTGCATACGTTACGAACGAAGGGCCGCTCTTCCGCGCTCAGGCCGGAACTGGTAGCGGCTTAACAGCAAATCAAAACAAGCTGGAGTCTTCAACAGGAAAAGGACACCGAGGGCTGAGAGGAATGCAAAACGTGAAGCGAGACCCAATGGAAAATTGTCTGGTGCGACTGTTCGCAGTCATTTTATCTTTAGGCTTATTCGCCACTGTGGCCAGCGCGCAAACCTCGACGGTGCGTGGTCAGGTTGTTGATGAATTAGGGTATGCCATCCCAGGCGCGAAGGTGGTGTTGATTGGTGCCGATGGCAAAGAGCGCACGGTCACGACCAGTGTGAGCGGCGAATTTGTAGTGAACAACATGCCGCCGGGCGTGTACAGCTTGACTGCCGATTTCACCGGCTTTACCCCTTATTCACTCAAAGATATACGCCTGCCTATCAATGCGCCGATTAAGGTAGTCTTGGCGACCGGTGCCATCAGCGAAGTGATTGAAACTAAGATGAACACCGAAGGTGTTTCGGTTGAACCCGATCAAAACATGAACGCCACGGTGTTGGGCAAAGAGTTCATTGATAACCTGCCCGACAACGAAGACGACCTGCGCGCCTTTTTGGAAGCGCTGGCGGGGCCTTCGGCGGCGGCGGGCAATGGCGGCGGCGCGCAAATTTTCGTGGATGGGTTTAGCGGCGGACGGCTGCCCCCGCGCGAAGCGATCATGCAGATTCGGCTGAATCAGAATCCGTTCTCGCCGGAATTTTCGCAAAATGGATCGGGCCGTATCGAAATCATCACGCGTCCGGGCAATGACAATTGGCGCGGCAGCGGCGGCTGGGGTTATCGCAACGCGGCGCTGGATGCGCGCAATGCTTTTGCGCTGCAAAAACCCGATCAACAGATGAGCCGGTTCAACTTCAATTTCGGCGGGCCGATTCTCAAGAAGAAGATGTCTTTTAACGCCTTTGTGAACCGCAATGACACGACCGGGCAGAGCACGACGATTGCCGATACGCTGGATGGACGCTTTGTCGCCAACGTGCCTTCGACCAGCGTGAGCAACTTTGTCGGCTTCCGCGCGGATTACCTGATCAACCAAAAGAACACACTGAACACTTCGTTTAATTTCAACCGCAACAGCAGCGTGAACCAGGAGTTTTCCACGGGCGGTTTTGGCGGAGCTTTTGGCGGTGGCGGACGTGGCGGTGGCGGTGGCGGTTTTGGGGGCGGTGGTGGTGGCGGCACCACCAGCAACCGGTTGCCCGAAAGCGGTTCGGATCGCGAGAGCAATAATTATTCATTGCGCGTTTCAGATACCTGGATTCTCAGCGCAAAATTGTTGCACGAAGCACGGTTCCAGCTTGAGTTTGACGCGAGCAAACAGAGTCCGCATAGCAATGGCGTTTCCATCAATGTGCTCGACTCCTTCATCGGCGGCGGCTCGACCTGCTGCCCCAATAACGTGAACCAGACCGGCGTCGAATATCAGGACTATCTGACTTACACAACCAAAGGGGCCAAGCATACGCTCAAGGGCGGTGTGCAAATTCAATTCGACAAGTACCAAAACACCAGCGGCAGCAATTTCAACGGCACGTACACCTTCTCGAACCTGGAACAATACCGGCAGGCGTTGGCGAATCCGACGACGAACTTTGCTCAGCAGTTCTCGATCAATCGCGGCAATCCGCTGATCGAATACAACATGTTCCGGGGCTCCTGGTTCATCAACGACGACTGGCGCGTGCGCAACACGCTGACCTTTTCGTATGGCCTGCGCCACGAATTTCAGAATCACATCAGCGACAAGGCCAACTTCGCGCCGCGCATTGGCTTTGCCTGGTCGCCTTTCAAAGACCGTAAGACGACCTTCCGGGGCGGCGGCGGCGTCTTTTTTGACCGCTTGCAAAACAACGCGTACCAAAATTCGATACGTTACAACGGCCTGTTGCAACAAAGCTTCACTGTGCGTGCCGGCGCGGTTTTTGCGGCTACGACTGAGCAAGCCTTGTTGCTTAACGCGACGCAACTGGGCAACCCGGCGGCGCAAACCTTGCGCCCACTCGCCGCAGATTTGCACGTTCCTTACGACCTCAATGGCAGTTTTGCGGTCGAACGGCAGTTGCCTAAGTCACTCGTCCTTTCGGTTACCTACAACTTTTTCCGTGGCATCAATCAATACCGCACGCGCAATATCAATGCGCCGACCGGCTTTGTGACCGACCCGGCGAACCCGGGCCGTCCGAAGGCGATTTGTCCTGTTCCGTCCTGCGGCGTGATCTATCAGTACGAATCGTCGGCGCTCAACGAAACCAACCGCATCAGCTTTGGGTTGAATCGCCGGGCGGGCCGCGTGATTCTATTCGGCAACTACAATCTGCAATGGATCAAGTCGAATGGCGAAGGCACGCCGGCCGACAACTACAACCTGGCTTCGGAATGGGGGCGTTCAAGCGCCGACCGGCGACATTCGTTTTTCACTGGTGGTTTTATTACCTTGCCGAAAAATTTCCGGCTCCAAACCACGATCAATGCCAGCAGTGGTAGCCCGTTCAATATCACCACCGGCAGCGACGACAATCTGGACGGCAACTTCAGCGACCGGCCAGGCGGCATTCACCGCAATGCTGATTTGCCTGCCAGTGCTTATGCGCAGTTAGCCCCCCGCTTGATCTGCGTGCCCGGCACGACTCCGAAACTGTTTCCCGGCGCCGCTGCCACTGTCTGCCTCAACAGCAGAAGCGAGCAGTTGCCGCAAGTGCAATTGCGCGACTACCTGGCACAGGCTTACCCGAACGGTGTGGACGCGCAAGGACCCGGTAACTTTAACGTCGGTATGAGCCTGAGCAAGACCATCGGTTTCGGCAAACGCGCGAGCAATCAGGCGCAGGCCGGCGGTGCGAATGGCGGCGGTGGCGGACGCGGTGGTGGTGGCGGCGGTGGACGCGGCGGTGGTGGTGGTGGCGGACGTGGTGGCGGCGGTGGCGGCGGTGGTTTTGGCGGCCCGGGTGGTGGTTTTGGCGGCCCGTTTGGCGGCGGCGGCAATGAAAGCGCGCGCTTCAACATGACGTTTCAGGTTAGCGTCTCGAATCTTTTCAATCGCGTCAACTTTAACAACTACAGCGGCACCCTGGGTTCGTCCTTCTTCGGCATCCCCAACGGAGCGGGGAATGCACGCCAGTTGAATTTCGACGTGCGCTTCAATTTCTAAAAGCGGATTGCTGGCCGCTCAACAGGCGAGCAAGGCAAAATCGTCTGAGCCAAATCAATGGGTGGTAAACACGCTGATTGATTTGGCTCTTTGCTTTTCACCACAAAGGGAAAACCGTATGAACCTGGAATTGCAAGGCCGCGTCGCGATGGTGGCCGCCGCCAGCAAAGGCCTTGGCAAGGCTTGTGCGCTGGCGTTGGCCGCCGAAGGCTGTCACGTTTCAATTTGCGCGCGCAGCGCTGACGAATTGGAAAAAGTTCGCGCGGAAGCCGCCCACTATGCCGAAGCTTTGGCGGTCACGGTTGACGTTGCCGCCGCCGCCGATTTGGAACGCTGGCATCAGCAAACCGTCGAGCGTTTTGGCCAGGTGGACATTCTGGTCACCAATACCGGCGGGCCGCCCGTCAGCCGCTTTCTGCAATTGAGCGATGCACAATGGCAGGCGGGCGTCGAATCTACGTTGATGAATGTCGTGCGCCTCTCACGGCTGGTGCTGCCTGGCATGCAGCAACGCCGCTGGGGCCGCCTCATCCACCTGACTTCGCTGGTGGCAAAACAACCGGTGGATGAACTGACGATCTCCAGCACCATTCGCGCAGGCCTGTCCGGGCTGACCAAAACGCAGGCCAATCAATTCGGGCCTGACAACATCACCGTCAACGCCGTCTTGATGGGCCACATTCTGACCGACCGCCAATACCACCTCGCCGATGTGCGTGTGAAAGAACAGGGCATCACTTACGAACAATACTTTGAACAGCAAGCCGCCGCGATTCCTTTGCGCCGTCTGGGCGAACCGCGCGAGGTCGGCGAAGTCGTCGCCTTTCTGGCTTCGGAACGCGCCAGCTATGTCACTGGAGTTTCATTGCAGGTGGATGGCGGTTTAATTCGCAGCACTTTATGAGAAGTGAGTTAGAGGTACGGGACTTGGGGCTGGTCTGGCTGGACTTTAGTCTCTGATTCTTCACGCAGTGCAGCGTGGGTTGAATACGTAGCCGAAGATTTTTTGGAGACCCTATTGACAGTCAATAGGCGGCCCAGTAAAGTGCGCCTTCGCTTTTTGACGCGGGGTGGAGCAGTCTGGTAGCTCGTTGGGCTCATAACCCAAAGGTCGCAGGTTCAAATCCTGCCCCCGCAATCCAAATTACCAAAAGGGCTGGAAGCATTGCTTCCAGCCCTTTTGGTTTGGAGCGGCGTTTCAGCCAGCCCTCATTGCGGTTTCAACCCAAAGATCACTTGCGGGTCATCGGCGGAATTGTCGTCCGCCGGCCAGCCGCGAAAAAAATTGCGCATCAATGAGCCACCATCCACCGCAAAAAAAGTCAACTGGCCTAGTACGGCGTGTGCGCGAACCGTTGCACGCGGCAGGCGATTCTGCCTTTCCAGCGTGAGCAGGATTTCGTTGCGCGCGCTGTCGAGCACGGCTTCCCAGGTACCGTTTTCCAGCGGCACGGGCGTGGTGAAGGCGCGATAGCCGCGCGACGACCAGGTGCCGTTGTTATTCAAGCGTAACTCCATCACGATGCTAGTGCGGTCGTAGCCGTCGTAATTGGCATGCACGACATTTTGAGCCGAGATTTGCCGCTGCACGACCCAATTGCCGGCTAGAAATTCCAGCCCGGTGGTTTCGATTAAACGCACATTGTATTGCGGCGGCGGATCGCGCCAGCACATCTGCGGCTGCGCATCAATGTCGCAATGGATCGGATCATAATCCAATCCATCATCGCCATAGCCCGTGAAGCGATGACCTGCCGTCAGGGCGAGACTCGGCGGGCGAGTGCGCACCAGTTCGTTGCTATCAATGCGCCCCTCCTCATCCTCGCCGGGCAGCCTTGCGGTCTTATCCCAAAAACTACCGAAGCAGATTTGCCAATACCAGCGCTGCTGCGTAGTGCTGTACGCCCGCGCAATTCCGACAGCCTTCCAGGCGGGATTGCTTAGCACGGCGTTGCCAGCCTGCGTCGCCTGCCAGCGGTTCAAAATGTCCTGGACTTCCCAATTGCTGGCTAGTACCAGGGCATCTTCTTCCACCGTGCCCCGTTCACCCGGATACAGAAACGCGCGCGCCCGTTGCGCTGGCGAGCGCCCCAAGCTGTCCACCTTGCTCGTGGAATTGTGTGCGGCCATATCTTTGACTGCCCAAGCGGTTGCCTGGGTGAGACTGACGGCGAGGCCCACGGGATTCAAGTTCAATTCCTGCCGGTACTCATTCAACAGGTAGAGCAACGAGGCTTCTTCAATATCGAGCGGCAAGACTGCCGGGTCAATTGGCGTTGGTGTCGGAGTTGGAGCAGGAGTTGGAGTCGGCGTGGGCGTTGGGACTGGTGTCGGAGCCGGTGTTGGAACAGGTGTGGGCGTGGGCGTTGGAACCGGTGTGGGAGTTGGCGTCGGGACGGGTGTGGGCGTGGGCGTCGGGACTGGTGTTGCTGTTGGCACAGGTTTGGGTGTGGGCGTGGGCGAAGGCGCTGGCACGGGTGTGGGCGTCGGTGTGGCGGGCAGCACGAGATTCTCTACCGGCAACAACACAAAGGCTTTGAATTCGGCTGGACTGCCCGCTCCGGTGCGTGTCATCGGTATTTGCAACGCCCCGCCGTTGTAGGTGCCAAACAACACTGGCGGCCCGAAAAAGTTTTCAGCGTCACGAACTTCAAACTTAGCGCCGGGAACCAGCACGTTGGTCAGACTGGCTGCCGAAACCGTGGCGCTATCACTCAGCTCCCAGTTGTAAACGGTAATGTGCGCCCGGCGCGCCTCATACAAATTGGGCCGCACCGCCACATACTGGCCGGGAGGACGTCCGCTGGGAATATAAGTGTAATGGCCGTTGCGGTCATAGTTCTTGGTTTTTTGCCATTGGGCAAAGGTGAAGATATTGACGCCATCCGTAAAAGGGCTGTGCGAGGGTTCGCTGTTCAAATGCAAATAGTTGTTGCCATCCCATGAAAATGTCGCGTTTGGTGTCGCCGTGGCAGGCACCAAACTGATCAAATAGTTTCTACCGATGAAAGTATTGCCGCTGCCTGTGATGGAATGCCATTTGTTGACCCAGGCGCCGAGTGAGCCGCCCGCAATATAGTTGTTGCGCAGGGTAATATCCTGGTTGTCTTCGTTGGTGTAATAAAACGCGGCATTGTGCGACGGTGCGTCAAGCTGTTGATAGAGGTAATTGCTCACCAGCGTGATGCGCTCGGCCGGCGGATAACCGCCGATAAAAAAGTTTGGAGCGATATTTTCCGGCGCGCGCGCTAACGCCCCGCTCTTGAACAGAGTGTTGCCCTCAAAGTAGAAGCCTTTGATCGAGCCTTGTTGCGTATAGGCGTGGATGCAGTAGCCAAACTGATTAAACACCAGATTGTCCACCACTCGCTTAGTGCCCGCATCGTTCTGAATGTAGATGCCGTGCCCATGCCCACGGTCGGGCGGAGGTCCTTGCCAGCCGTTATTGAAGATTACACACCCATAAATTTCGGCTCCGAGGGCTGGCGTCCAGGCTCCGATTCCGCCGCCCGTCTCGTAAATGATGAGATTGATGAATTTGGTATAAGGCCCATAGATGGCCAGTCCGGACGGACGGATTTGCGTGCGATCAGGGTTCGTATTGGTGATCTCGAATCCTTGATAGTTCGTCCATGAACCCTGCGCGGTGAGGGTCGCATCCAGAAAACCATTGCCGTCGAGGATCACCCGTTCGCCGGGGTAGGCGCGCACAGTGATGCGAGCGGTGGCTGTTCCATTCAAATCACTCACAAACGCCCCATGATACGTCCCGCCGCGCAACCACAGCGTGTCGCCAGGCCGTACCGGGCTACGGCTGGAAAGCGCCGAAGCCAAATCCAACGGTTTTGCCGCACTGCCGTCTCCTGTGCGGCTGCCATTCGGCGCCGCATAGAAACCCGGCAAGATAGCAGGTGTTCCTGTCGGCGTCGCAGCAGGTGTCGGCGTAGGTGTGGCCGTCGCCTGGGGTGAGGGAGAAGGTGACGGTTTGATCGTGGCCGTGGGTGAGGGCGAGGGCGTGCTGTTCGGCGTTGGAGACGGTGTCGGGGACGCTGTTGGGGATGGCGTCGGCACGGGCGTCGGAGTCGTTGTGGGCGTAGGGACCGAAATGCGGATGATTGCCACATTCGACGGTCGCGACGCGATGTAGGTGGGCGAAACCGTGCGCACTTGATAGTAATACGTGATGTTGACATTGAGATCAGCGTCAACATAACTGGTTTCGCTTGCGGGGGTCGTGCCAATCGCCTGGAAGCCCGCCAGCGAAGAAATTTCTGAACGCAGGATGCGCACGGCAATGTTCGACCCCGGATTGCTGATGCGCCAGCTCAAACGAACCTTCTGGTCATCCTGCACCGTCGCATCCAGGCTGATGGTTTGCTGTCCCTGCTGTGCACTCACGCGCGCAAATCCCGGCCACTGTTGGAACAACATGCCACCGCAAACCAAGACGACGAGCAGCCGCCATAATTCCGGGCCAAGCCACCGCGCCAGCCGATTGCGCGTCAGCCGATTGAAAGACGATGGCATCCGTTGCGTGTGTGTAGGGCCGGTTCCGCTTGCACGACCAGCCATTCGATTTGATTGCATACTGCGATACTTCCTGCGCGCACATCCCGCTTTACCAGCAGATAAAACCGCGCTGTCTGATGTTGCTGGCTCACCCAAGAAAGGCAACGCCAGCGCTTGCAGCCGCCAGGCCAATGAATTTTTGCTTGGTGAAAATGGGCAACGCTACCGCGCCGCCTGACCGCAGCGCTTGAGCATCTTTCGGGGCAATACCTGTGATTCCAGCCCGCCGGATAACCCGTGCAGTCAGCTTCGACCAACTGCGCTAACCAGGGGCAGGAATCAATTGTCAGTGTGAAGATGAGTTCGGCGGATCGTGTTACAAAAAATCCAGCCAACTCGACTTTGCTGAAGGGCACTTATCAACGTCGGGGAGTCTATAACACGCCTTATGGTTGGGGCAATCAATTGAGTCAATAGAATCTCGAAATTTAATTTTGCCATTGACTGTTTATCAATGCTGGGCTAATTTGCCCGCCGTGTAGGCAAAATACCTCAATTACTGGCCTGAAATGGTGATGATGTCCTCAGAGGTGCCTGACGCACAGTAGTAATCACGTTTGCACAATTAAGCAGTAATTTCGAGCGGTAAAGCTGTGACCTGAATTGCCCCGTAGTCTTGGCATTGGCCCACTTGGGGCGACCTTCATTCTTTTGCCAGCTTTCTCAGCAGCCCAACGCTTTGTCTTCCAGGGGTGGAAATGAATACTCATCCTCACAATGAATGCGAATGGCCCAAGCTGGCTTCACGCTATGAGATTAAGTGTGTCTTGGGAAAAGGCGGGTTTGGCGTTGTCTATTTGGGGTGCGATCAGAAGCTGCTCGGCAAAGAAGTCGTGATCAAAGTGCTACAGCCCTCGAAAGAAGAAGACTGGGTGCGCAAGAAATTCAAATTGGAATTGGAGGCGCTGGCACGCATCAATCACCCTAGCATCGTGTCAGTAACGGATGCGGGACAGTTGCCGAACGGACAGCTTTATCTGGTGATGGAGTTTGTCAAAGGGGCCACTTTGCGGGAGGTGCTGAACGCTGGCTCACTTTCATTGGCACGCATCGGCCATCTCGTGCGGCAAATTGGCAATGCTTTAAGTGCCGCCCATGAAAATGGGGTTTACCATCGCGATCTGAAGCCGGAAAATATTATGTTGCAGGTGCTCAGCGGCGGCGAAGAAATGGTCAAACTCATAGATTTTGGCATTGCGACGGTCATTGATTCGCAGCTTACCCACAATCACGCGCTGACCAAAGTGGTTGGTACTGTGCCGTATATGGCGCCCGAACAACTTAGGGGCTTGCCCGAAGCCAGTAGCGATATTTACGCCTTGGGGGTGATCGCGTATGAAATGGTCACCGGGCGGTTGCCCTTTGAGGCCGAATCCTTTCATCAGCATTATCGCCTGCAAGAGGCTTGCGCTTTCACCAAACCCAGTGAGTTGCAGCACGCACTGCCTGCTGCCGCTGAAGCAGCGATTCTACAGGCGCTGTCGTTTGAGCCGAATCGCCGTCAACCCCGCGCGCGCGATTTTGGCGAGTCCTTCGCCCACGTTTTGGCGTTGCCAGAGCCGGTTCAACCGGAAATACGCCCGGCGGTCATGGGAATGCGGGTGGTGTTGTTTTATAAACGGCAGTCCCAACCGGACGAACAGGTGCTGAACCTGCTGGAATCCAGCCTGCGCGCGCAAGGACATCAGGTTTTTGTGGATCGTCACCTGACCATTGGAATTGAGTGGGCCAAAGAGATTGAACAGCAAATCCGCAGTGCCGACATTGTGATCCCGCTCCTGTCGGCGGCTTCGGTCACCAGCGAAATGGTGGCGTATGAGGTGCAGACGGCGCACGAAGCGGCTCAACAACAAGCAGGCAAGCCGCGACTTTTACCGGTGCGGATTGATTTCAATGCTCCTTTACCAGAGTCGCTGGCCGGCATCCTCGACGCGATCCAACACGTGCATTGGCATGGCCCCAAGGACAATGCGTTGTTGTTGGCGCAATTGATGCGGGGCTTTGCGACGACCACGGAACTCTTGACCAATTTACAGCGCCGCAAACTTGAACAGGTTGGTGGAGCGGTTCCCCTGACCTCTGAGTTTTATATCGTCCGCCCCACTGACAACGATTTTCTGGAGGCGATTTCGCGCCGCGATAGCATCGTGCTGGTCAAAGGCGCGCGGCAGATGGGCAAGACCTCGTTGTTGGCGCGCGGGCTGCAACGTGCACGTGACGAAGGCGCCAAAGTTGTTTTCACGGATTTTCAAATGCTAAATGCCGCGCATTTGGTTTCGGCGGAAACGCTCTTTCTTGCGCTGGCAGAATCCGTTGCCGAACAACTCGACTTGGATATTGTGCCTGAAGAGAAATGGGATGCCCGGCGCGGCCCCAGCCCGAACTTCGAGCGTTTTTTGCGCCGCGAAGTCTTGCCGCAGCTTGGCGGCGCGCCCTTGGTCTGGGGGCTTGACGAAGTTGACCGCTTATTCACCTGCACTTTCGGCAGCGAGGTGTTCGGCCTCTTCCGCTCCTGGCATAACGCCCGCGCGCTCAATCCGGCGGCCCCCTGGCGGCAATTGACCCTGGCGATTGCTTACGCCACCGAAGCCCACTTGTTTATTACCGATATGAATCAATCGCCGTTCAATGTCGGGACGCGGTTGGAAGTCAGGGATTTCGATCTCGAGCAAGTCGCCCAGTTGAATCGCCACTATGGCAACCCGCTACAGAGTGCCACCGAGCTTGAACGATTCTACCGTGTCCTCAGCGGTCATCCATATTTAGTGCGGCGCGGCTTGCACGAGTTGGCGACGCAGCCGACGGATTTGACCGAGTTCGAGGCGCTGGCGGATCGCGATGAAGGGCCCTTTGGCGACCACCTGCGGCGCATTCTGGTTTTGCTCGCCCAGGATGAAGGCTTGTGTAACGTGGTGAAAGCGATTCTTTCAGGGCTTGCCGTCACTGACACCAGGAGCTTCTATCGGTTGCGTTCGGCGGGTGTGATGACGGGTGAAACGGTGCAGGAAATGCGGCCCCGTTGTCGGCTTTATGCGATGTATCTCATGCGACACTTACTCTAAGCATTCTGCGTGAATTTCAGTTCGTGCCCAACATGCTGGTAGTTGACAGCGCTTCAACCCTAACTTGTCTAACTTGTTTGTCATAGGTGCCAGTTGTGACTGCCATTGAGCCACAATTTTATGTGACAGGCGGTGCATTGCAATACGATGCCCGCAGCTACGTGCGCCGACAGGCTGACCACGATTTATATGCCGGGTTGCGGCAGGGGCAGTTCTGCTATGTGCTCACTTCGCGGCAGATGGGCAAGACTTCGTTGATGGTGCAAACCGCCGCGCGTTTGCGTGCTGACGGTGTGAAAGTTGCCGTGCTCGATCTAACTGCCATTGGCCAGAATCTGAGCGCCGCGCAGTGGTACAACGGCTTGCTGGGGCAAATCGGCCAGCATCTGGGCATCGAAGACGAACTTGAAGATTACTGGTTCGAGTTGGAAGACAAAGACCTCGGCCCTTTGCAACGCTGGATGCAAGCCCTCCGCAAAGTCGTGCTGCCCAGCATCAATTCATCGTTAGTCATTTTTGTGGACGAGATTGATGTCGTGCGCACGCTCCACGATCTGAACCCGCAGTTCTCAACCGATGAATTCTTTGCTGGCATCCGGGCGTTTTATAACCAGCGCACCGAAGACCCCGAATTGCAGCGCCTCACCTTCTGTTTGCTCGGCGTCGCCACGCCTTCCGATTTGATCCAGGACACGCGCATGACCCCGTTCAACATCGGGAACCGCATCGAATTGCGCGACTTCACCGAAGCCGAAGCCGCGCCGCTGGCGCAAGGCTTGGGGACGGAGCCTGTGCTGGCTCGCAAGCTGCTGAACCGCGTGCTGCACTGGACGGGCGGGCATCCCTATCTCACCCAACGCCTGTGCCGCGCCATCGCCGAAGATGTCAGCGCGAATAACAACGCGGCGGCGGTTGATCGTCTGTGCGAAGAGTTATTCCTCTCCACGCGCGCGCGGGTCAGCGACGACAATCTCAACTTCGTGCGTGACCGCTTGCTGCGTAGCGAAGCCGATGTGACGGCCCTGCTGCTGCTGTATGCGCGCGTCCGCAAAGGTCGGCGCGTGCGTGATGAAGAGGCGAACCCGCTGATCAGCACCTTGCGCCTGGCTGGCATCGTGCGCACCGTCGAAGGCCGCCTGGCCGTCCGCAATCAAATTTACGGCCACGTCTTTGATACGGCCTGGGTGCAATCGCAGTTGCCGGATGCAGAGTTGCTCCGGCGGCGCCAGATTTACCGTCGTCGCTTGCTGCTGGTCACGGTGACGGCGCTGATCATCATCGCCTATCTGGCCCAATCGCGGCTCGAAGCCATCCGCGCGCGCCGCCGCGCCGATGACGCCTTGCAACGCGCCGAAGCCGCCCAGCAAACCGTCCGCCAGATGTATTACGCCGCTTCGGTCAGCGCTGCCCAACAGATGTGGGAGAACGGCAATGTCGAACGCATGTTGGAACTGCTCAGCGGCCAAGTGCCTGAAACCGGGAGCGCTGATTTGCGTGGGTTTGAGTGGTATTACTTGTGGCGGCTCTGTCACAACGAAAGCCAGTCTTTGTCGCACCCGGATGAAGTGCGGGCCATAGCCTTTGCCGCCGATGGAAAACGCTTTGCCAGCGCCAGCGCTGACGGCAGCGTGAAGATTTGGCTACCTGGACAGCCAACCGAAGAGCGCCGCTTGAAAGGGCACGAAGGCGCCGCCGTCAACGCGCTCGCCTTTTTACCCGATGGCCGTTCGCTCGCCACCGGCAGTGACGATCAAACCGTAAAGATTTGGAATCTAGAGCAGGGTGAACCGCTGACCTTGACCGGGCACGCTGGTTCGGTGCGCGCCATCTTCGTCACCCCAGATCGCCAGCACTTAATCACGGGCAGCGATGATGGACAGATTTATCTCTGGGACATGCGTTCGTGGCGGCGCGTGGGGCGCTTCAAAGAAGCACGCCGGCCCATCATTTCCCTCGCGCTCTCGGCGGATGGACAGACCTTGGCGCTTGGCAGCGGACAGGGCACGGTTGAACTCTGGGACGCGCCACAGCAGCGCAAACGCGCGCATCTGGCGTTGCCGCCCAATGTGGGATTGGTCAACGCGCTCGCCTTCTCACCGGACAACCGTTACCTCGCGGCTGGCGGTAGCAACGGGTCGGTTCAACTGTGGAAGCTGAACAAACTGCGCGAACCGCAGACCTTCAAACAGGACAACGAAGCCGTCTTCGCGCTCGCTTTTTCCGCCGATAGCAGTCAGTTGGCGATTGGCAGCGATAACCGCACGGTGGCGCTCGTTGACGTGGCGACGCAAAAGCTCACGACCAGTTTCAAAGGCCATTTGCGCGCCGTGCAAAGCCTGGCCTTTGCGCCGGATGGGCAAGCCTTGCTTTCCGGCGGGCGCGATGGCGCTGTCAAAGTCTGGAACCTCGGCCAACCGCAAGAGCAAACCCTGCCGGTTGAAATGGAGCGGGTTCAGTCGCTCGCCATTGCGCCCGATCAAACCTGGCTGGCCGCAGGTTGTGGGCCGACCCTTAAATTATGGGAACTCACTGCGCCGGACGAGGCTGTCTCGATTGCCGCTCATCAGGAAACCATCGCTGCGCTGGCCTTTGCACCCGACGGAAAACAATTGGCCACAGCCAGCGAAGATCAAACGGTCAAGCTCTGGGACTTGGCCGCGCGCCAAGCCAAAACATTGCTCAGCGGAGCGGGCGAAATGCTGGCCGTAGCCTATTCGCCGGATGGCAAATTCCTCGCCGCTGGCGGACTGGCGAGCGATCAACCGCTTGATCAGGCCGAAGGGCTGGATCGAGTCGTCTGGTTGTGGGAAGCCCACACAGGCCGCGAATTGGCGCGGCTGCGCGGACACAAAGACAGAATCCAGGCGCTGGCTTTTTCACCTGACAGCCGCACGCTCGCGACGGCCAGCCGTGGCGGCGTTGTCAAACTTTGGGATGCGCAAACCTTTCGCGAACAGGCCCTGCTCCGAATTGCGGGCAAAACTTCGCCGATCAATGCCATCGCCTTTTCACCGGATGGACGTTTGCTGGCCGTCGGCAGCAACGATGGCCTCGCTACGCTCTGGGACGTTGCCAGCCGCCAGTTGACCATCCAACTGAAAGGGCACACAGACGCGCTTTCCACGCTGGCCTTCGCGCCCGATGGCCGCAGCCTGGTGACGGCCAGCAAAGACAAAACCATGAAATTCTGGGAAGTCCAGCGCGGCCAGGAACTCGCTACGTTTAAGGTCGCGGCCAGCGAAGTCTTGACCGTAGCCTTTTCGCGCGACGGGCAAATGCTAGCGACCGGGCGGGCTACAGGCGGCATCCGGCTCTGGCGCGCGCCGCGCACAACGCTGCAAACGAAAAACTGAAGTCATCAAACCATCTGAATCCGTGAGGGAACAGCTATGAACTTTAGCCCGCTGACAAAGCAATTCATCAAGGCCGTAAGCCTGCTCTGGCTTTTGGGAATCACAACCTTGGCGCAAGGCGTGACCGGCACCGCCGCCGGGAAGGTCACCGATGCCAAAAACAAAGGCATCCACGGCGCGCTCGTCACCATCGCCAATCCGAAGCGCGCCTTGAAAGGCAAAGCGACTACTCAGCCCAACGGCTATTTCGCCATCCCGCAACTGCCGCCCGGGCCCTATTTGCTCAGCGTCGAAAAAGAAGGCTTCAAGTCGTTTCAAAAACAACCCGTCTTCATAGACGCGATGGGCCGCGTCAACGCCAGCCCGGTGCGCATCGAAGGGCGCACCGGCCAGCAAGGCCAGGTGAGTCTGGCGGGCACACAGTTGCAGATCATCTTGGTGTCGGTGGATGAAGGCGCGTTGAATGAGCCGGCGACAGCAGCCACTGCCTTGCGCCAACTCGGCAACTTTGCCATCAACGGCGCTGAAGGCTTGAATGTCACATCACGTCCCAAGATGAACTCTTTGAGCTTGGGAGATTTCTCAGTACAGGTTGCCCAGAATCCGGCGTCGCCGAACACGCAGAACCCAGCCACTGCACCGCCTTCCTTGCCGCCAGCCAAAGCCCCAATGCAACAGCCCGTGACGGCTCCGGCCCAGCAACTGCAACCCAACGGCCCGGTGCCTGATGCCGGACGCCAGCAATTGCAATCGCTGTCGGGCGAGCGGTCTGAATTGGTCACGAACAATCAAGTCAAGAATCTGGCGTTGAACGGACGCGATATTCTCGATTTCTTGAAGCTAATTCCGGGTATCGTCACCAGCAGAGGAGAAGTGTCTGCGAATGGTTATCTTTCCGACCCCGTCAAGTTCAGTCAATTTTCAATCAACGGCACGCGCCGGAATCAACACGAGTTCGTTATTGATGGGGTGACAAACCTCGACACAAAAGATAACGGTTCCCCGCACGTGACACTCAACCCTGACGCGATAGCCGAGATCAAGGTGCTAACGGCAAATTACCAAGCCGAATACGGCAAGGCGGCAGGCGGTTTTATTCAGATCGTGACTAAATCCGGTACCACGGATTTTCACGGCGGGTTGCGCTACTTTCATCGGCATGAAGGTTTGAATGCAAACAACTATTTCAACAATGCCGCTGGCCGGATTGGCGAAGGCGACAATGTGCCAGCCACCGATCCGCGTTTTGGCGAACAACGCTTGGCACGTCCCCTCTATCGCTTTAACACGTTCGGCTATGATCTTGGCGGCCCGGTTTACAATCCATTTGGCGAAGGCCGTTATAAGAAAGTCGAGAATCTATTTTTCTTTGTGAATCAGGAGTTTTTCCGTCAACTGGCACCCAATCTGCCGAGGGCTTTACGTGTGCCGACCGAGACCGAAAGGCGTGGGGATTTTCGCGATTCGCTTAATGCTTTCGGCGCGAAAGGGGTTCTCATTACTGATCCAAATTTGAGAGCCGCCGGGCTTCCTTGCACTGCAAGTAATCTGAGCGGATGCTTTCCAAACAATGTCATACCGGCGAATCGCTTCTTTCAGGGCGGCCGCATTCTCGGCTTGTATCCAACGCCCAATCAGACTCCCACGGCTGACAACTTACAACGGAATTATGTCTCACAAGCTTCTACGAAATACCCCAGAACTGAAACAATCGCACGCCTGGATTACCATCCGACTGACAAAACTGCCATGACGGGCCGGGTTATCATTAACAACGATGAGCAAGCTTTACCCTTTGGGTCGCAGGAGGCGCTCAATCTGGTAAATACTGCGCGATTGAATGGTCTCGAAACAACTCCGCCCAACGAGCCAGTTACTTTCAATGCGCAAAACTTTGCGAGCTGGAATCTCGTGTTACCGCGTCCCGGCTTGAACTTTGCCTTTACGCTTTCGCACAGTTTCAGCCCCACCGTGACCGGTGAATTTATCGTAGGCCAGAGCCGGAATCGCGTGCGCATTGTCTCTGAAGGCGACCGGGCTACGCAGGGCGTCAACGGCCTGAACTTCCCGACGCTTTTCCCAAACAGCAATCCAAATCCTGGCGGTTACTTGCCCAATCTTTTCTACGGCGAATTGCTTAATTTCAGTAATGCCACCACGCGCGGCCCGGAAAACAATTACTTTGGCTTGCCTTTCAAAAGCTTCAACGACACCTTCAATTTTGCCTTCAACTTGAGCAAAGTTTGGAACCAGCATTTGGTGAAGATCGGAGTCCTGCTTCTGGAAAACCGCCGCGAACAATCGGCGTTAGTGCAAAATAGCGGCACTATTAACTTCTCGCCGACTTCAGCCAATCCGTATGACACTGGGCATCCCTTTGCCAATGCCTTGCTGGGCGTCTTTAACCGTTATGAACAAGTGAGTGCCGCGCCGGTGGGGCAGTTTCGCTACCGGAATGTCGAAGGCTATGTGCAGGATTTGTGGCGGGTCAATGATCGGCTGGTGCTGGATTATGGACTGCGTCTTTCGTGGTATCAGCCGCAATATGACGAACGGTTACAGACTTCATTCTTCAATCCGCAACTTTTTGATCGGAACAAACAAGTGCGGCTATATACACCGGTTTGCGTGGCTCTTGATGCCAATAAAAACTGCACCAATCGTCGCGCAATTGATCCGGCGATGCTGGTTCCTGGTTTCAAGCCAACGGTCGGCAACACTAAAGATAGTAGCTTCATTGCCTTGATTGTTCCCGGTTCCGGTGATTTGCAAAATGGCATTGCCCAAGCTGGGAAAAATTATCCGCGCAGCGGCCTTGATGGGCGTGGTGTGCAATGGGGGCCGCGCGTTGGGTTTGCCTTTGACTTGCTTGGCAACGGCAGCACCATCCTGCGCGGCGGCGCGGGCATCTTTTATGATCGTGTGCAAGGCGGTATTAGTGCCGATATGCTTAGAAACCCGCCTGCCGTGGTCAATCGCACGCTAGCTAATGGACGCTTGGATGATCTAAGTACCGCCACCGAATTGGCGCCCAGAGCACTTACCGTTTACGGGCTAGCTCGCGACAGCAAGATTCCGACCGTGTACAGCTACAGCTTGGGGCTGCAACGTGACATTGGTTTCGATACAGTCGTGGATGTGGCCTACGTTGGCACACTTAGCCGTCATTTGGCTCTCGCCCGCAACTTGAACTCAGTGCCTTATGGCGCTGTCTTTAGGTATGAGAATCAAGATCGCACACGCTTTGCCAATAATCTTGTGCCGAGGGAAGAACCAAATCTTTTCCAATATCAAAAAGATGCTGGGCAACACTTCAGCGGGTTAAGGGCCTTAAGTGCAAACTTCCTGCGGCCTTATCCGGGCTACGGCAACATTCCCTATTATGAATTCGGCGGCTCGTCGAATTATCACGCGCTGCAAGTATCGGCGCGGCGGCGCTTCTCGCAAAATCTTACGCTCAGTTTGGCCTACACTTGGTCAAAAGCGTTTGCCACGGCGAATGATGATCTTGAACTGACCAACGCTTTCAATACCCGTGAGTTTGATTACCGGCTCGCTGCGTATGACCGCACGCATCAACTTACGGTCAGCTATGTTTACTCGTTACCCAAAGCGAGCCGCTGGCTGGATGACAACTCGCTAGCGTCCGTGCTGCTTGATGGCTGGCAAATATCTGGTGTCACCCAGTTGAGCAGTGGGCAGCCGCTTGATCTATTGAATTTGAGCTTGGGAACAGGGCAAGGGCTTACTGGCTCCATCACAGAACTAGCCCGCGTTTATTTGCGTGATAATGGTAGATTGCGCCCCGGGCCGGGCGACTTGCAGGTTGATCCTTATGAGTTCATTTTGCCGTCATTAATCAGAAGTGGCGCTTCGCAGCCCAAGCCAGGACCGCGCACTTACCTCCGTGGCCCTGGCGTCAACAATTTCGACTTGTCACTGAGCAAGCGGTTCCCGGTGAAGAGCGAGAAGCGGTACTTCCAACTGCGGTGGGAGGCGTACAACGCGTTCAATCACACGCAGTACTCGGGGATCAACACGGGCGCGCGGTTCGACTTGACGACGGGTGCCCAGATCAACAGCCTGTTCGGCCAGGTGTCGAGCACGCGCTCGCCGCGGGTGATGCAGGGTTCGCTGCGGTTCACTTTCTAAACGGACCACCGGTTCGGTGGGTGCAAAACTCCGGACTACAAGCGATTCCTCATTACGAGAATGGGCTTCAAGGCTGGCGGCCTTCCGAAGACCGATA
>JACPYM010000045.1 GCA_016196035.1 Acidobacteriota bacterium
CACCCCCGCACACGCGGGGACGCTGCGTTGCAATCACGGCTCCATCGCCTCTGTTTACGGTTCACCCCCGCACACGCGGGGACGCTGTATAACAGCCGGTCAGTCGCGCAATCTGCGTGCGGTTCACCCCCGCACACGCGGGGACGCTCTTGAAAGAAAAAGGCTGAGCGCTTGCCCAGCCGGTTCACCCCCGCACACGCGGGGACGCTTTTTACCTATGTTTTAGGTACTGATTCACAGACGGTTCACCCCCGCACACGCGGGGACGCTCGTCACGCCAGTTCCCGCCTGTAATCTCAAGGCGGTTCACCCCCGCACACGCGGGGACGCTACTAAAAAATACAAGGGTTACAGGCGAAATGGGCATTTATGTCTTCAGTCGATTGCTTCCAACCCGATGGCTTTCTGTTCCTGATTGTTACAGTTGAGGTGCCTCCGGCTGACCTTCCGGTTTGTCTACTGCCGGAATTCGCATCAATAACAGGCCGTCGAGATTCTCAATCTGTCGCGCGGTCTTCCCATGCAAGCGAATCGCGTAGCCCTGTTCATTGGCAGTATTGTGCAAAAGCATGCCGGCGCCGCCTTTCATTTTGCTGCACACTTGCAACCATAAGGCGTCCCGCACCGCACCGGAGACATTGCCAACAAAAACGCCTGTTTTCAGTTCCAGCAGCCAGCGCGTCAATTCACCGCGCACGCTCGCCGGGACTTTTTCCAGAATGATCACGACCATGGCTTACCTCCTTTCCGGCTCTTCACCGGCGTCCTCCGCCCAATTGACGCCGCCCCGCAGCGTGCCTGATTGCGGATCCCACAACCCGCCGGGCGGATCGTCTGTGCCGTCGTAATCCTCTAACTCATCTGCTGGCGGTGTCGCTGCCGCCAGCACCTGATCCAAATCCGGCACGATCTTCTGCAACAGTTTCTCGCGATAAAAAGTATCGCGGCACGCCCGCCGCACACGGCTTTCCAGTTCATAAGGACCCTCGGACACGGCGCGAAAGGCCAACGGGATCGTCGTCTCGGCTTTATAAAGATCGGCAACGTCATATACGAACGACAACATTTTGCCCGTATGGATAAAGCCGAGCGCGGGCGAATACCCCGCCGAAACAATCGCCGCATGGCAGACGCCGTACAAACAACTGTTGGCCGCCGACAACGCGCGGTTGATCGGGTCGGCTTCGCTCCAATCGTCGCGCCGGTACGAACGTCCGTGCCACGCCACGCCCGTCTCACGGCTCATCCGGGCGTAGGCTTCGCGCACCCTGATGCCTTCGTGCCCGCGAATCTGTTGCAGCGTCAAGCCCGGTTCCAGCGGATCGGGGAAGCGCATTTCATAGAGCCGCCGCACCACCTGCAAGCGCGCGGGCGGATGCGTCGAGGCCCACGCTTGCCGCAACAGATTGCGCGCCGACCGCGTTTCACCCAACCCCTGCGCATAAAACCGCACGCCCGCTTCGCCCAGCCACAAGACCAGACACCCGTTGTCGGCCAGCGTCTTGACCGCCGCGTGCGTAATGCTCGTCCCCGGCCCCAACAGCAACGAAGTCAATCCCGCACACGGCACCGGCACCTTGCCCGCCTTATCGTGCAACGCGATGGCTTTGTCCTCCTGGTCAATCTTTTTGTGCTCGACATACAGATAGCTGAAGCTGTCCCGTACCTTGGGCAGCGCGTGCAAATCTTTCATGGCCATTTCATTTACCTCCTGACTGGCAGTGTGTATAGCAACCTTTCCAGGTTGCTGATGTTTGCATGGGCAACCATGCGGTTCACCGGCAAAACAGCGAACTGGCAAGCTCGCTGTACTTTCAGACCGCCGCGCGGGCAATCGAAAGCAACCCAAACCCGTAGGCTTTGCCGCGCCCGATGCCTTGCCGCAGCGTTTGTAGAAACTGCGCGGCGTCCGTGACGGCCAATTCGCCCTCAAAAACGACTGCCGCCAACGTCAACCGTTTGTGCTCACCCGCTACATCCACGCGCCAACCCAAGGTCTTGCCCGCCGGTTGCACCTGCGTATTCGGCACTTCGGGCGCGACGCGCAACGCGAGCAAGCGAAAGCCGCCGTCCTGCGCCTTGCGCCGCAACCATTCCAACTGCTCTGGCTCACCGCGCAGGTCTACCCGCTGGCTGTTCTTTTTGATCTTGCCCGCGGCGTCAAAGGCCGTCACCGCCCGCGTCGGATTGGCCCGTAACCGGAAGCGCAACCGCTGCCCCGGCTGCAAAGCCTGATAAACCTCGGCAATGGGCTTCGGCTCGCCAGCTTCTGCAAGCAGATAATCAGCAGGCAACACCGACCAATCCGGCTTGTGTTGCGCTTGCACCAGCACCGTCACCGCGCCGGTTCGCGGATTCGTTTCGACGCGGTAGAGCACGCCGAATTCCGCCCGCGCCCCGGTGTCACTGGCCGCTTGTGCTGGAAACGCTTTCAGCAAGGTGCGATGCAAGTCCTGGCAATTGGCCAGATCGCGGCGCACGTGGCCGCAGAGCGGGTTGAACATAAGTCGTGACAAAAAAAGGTTCGAGGTCATGACCCAAGACTCCTTTCTAAAAACTTGCTGACCACGTATCTGGTTGTGAATTGGCGTTGCTCAAACGAGGTTGGCACATCTTTTCTAGCAATCGCTTCGGCTGATTGCACCGGGTCATCAGGATTGGCATCCAGCACCAATCGAAGCGGCGAAGCATCTTTCACCAAGCGAGGGTGCAGGGAGAGGGCTTTCTCCAATGGCAGCAACGACCATTGCTCAAGGTCAGGGTCTCGAAACCAAACTGGCTCTGAGGGCACAAAGGATTTGCGTCCGAGATAGATTGGCCAACGCGGTTTCTTCAACCGATTCTGAATTCTCCCCAACCAGAATTCATCTTCCGCATCCATCGCTTGCAGCCCTACGAGGAATGCTGCATCGGCAAGATAGAAGCGAGTAGACAGTTCGGTTTTGAGGTCGCCTTTTCTTGGTGGTTCATCGAATCTGCGTGGTTCGGCGGCAGCTTTCAAGACGCCATAAAGCTGCCAACTGCCTTTTGTAGTTTCTTCGGGCAGATGCGCGCCGCCTGCCGTGTGGTAATCCGCTTGCAGCACGCCTGGCCGATCTACCCGCACGCCCAGGCGCAATCCTGCCAAACGGCTCAGCGGCGGATAATCGGGATGTTCGGCCTCTTCGTCCTTTTTTGGCTTGCCGAGCGCCGCGCAGAGCAAGCCGACGACGCCGGACTTGGATGGTTCCAAACCGGTTTCACGCATCACGAAGCGGCTGTCTATGCCCCACGATTGCATCGGGCCGACAAGCCGCAACAGCAAGGTCTTCATACGGCCCCCTCTTCCTGTGGTTCTGGTTCATCGGGGAAAACTTCGTCCACGACTTGTTGAATCAATTGCGGTACCGAGTAAACGATGGCTTCCCGCTGATTGCCGCCATCGTCAGTAGCTTCGACCTCTCGCCAAGCGAGTTTGTCTTTCAGGTGTTCGAGGTCGGCGAGTTGGCTGTAAGTCGCCAGATGTTCTTTGGCATCAGTGGAAACGAGAACCCGTTGCGCACCGTTGAATTCGCCATACATCTCTTCCAGCCCATAAAGTCTGTTCAGCAACCGCCGGATGGAACTGCCAACGACGCCGTGCTCGTCACGTTCCGTGCGACTGATCGGTCGCTCAAACGCATTGGCGAGCGAGCACAAATCACCATCTCGCAGTACAACCAACACCAGCGAGGGCGGTGTGGGCGAGGCAAAGCTGTTTTGCTTGCCAGATGGAACCGCGCAAACGAAGGCACGCAGAAAAGCAGCCAAAGTGCGTTTGGCAAGCCCGGTGTTCTTGTCAAGATTCTTCTCCCACAACTGCGCCTTGCTGATATTCGCGTAGCGGTAATAACAAGCCGAGTTGAATTCAACCTCGCCTATTTGACCGGCGCCTTGTTCGCCGAATTTCGCTAGGTCTTCAACAGCCGTGAAGTAATCGAATTCTGCTTCGCTAACTTCGTGGGTAGAAATCGCGTGAGCAACCTGGCTGGCGGCGATGCGGTTTTTTTCCGGCAAATCGGCCAGCATTCTGCCGAACATGGCAATGTCCGCCGCGTGTTTGAGATCAAGCGCGTTTTGAAACTCTTTTTGCAAAGCATCTACTTTGCTCTTTAGTTCCTTTGGTAGCCTGATCTCTTTGTCTTCCTCCTCCTCCTCGGCCTTCGCGTCTTCCGCCGTGCCAATTTCTTCCGCTGATAGCTTCGCCTCCGCAGTTTCCGGCACAGTGGCATTTCCCTCCGCTGGCTTTGGCTTGCTCTTTGGTTTCGCCTTTTTCTCGGCTGCCACATGCGCCTCTGCGTAGGCTTTGAGCGTCTCCATGTGGTCAATGCAGAGTTGAATGATCTTGTCTTCTTCACTCTGACTCAGGAAGAGCAAATAAGCCGTTAGATTATCTTTGCTCACTTTGACTTTGAGGCTCCGCACCGCCAGATGCGCAATGTAAGGACACAATTCCGCCGTGAAGCCAGCCGTCTCAAGCCTTGTCGTAAGCTGCGCTTTGAATTTCCGCGAGCGTTGACTGAGTTCATCTTGCGTCAGCAAGCCACGGTCTCTCACGTAGTTTCTGGCAGCGCGCTTGAGCGCCTGACTGGACACGCGCGCGCGTTCGTAATCGCCGAATCGGCAGGATTTGGGCGAGCCGGTATCATCCCGATTGAGATTCGAGGGCGCGAAGTTTTGCAGGATATGCAGTTCGATGTTCATTGGTTCTCCTCCTTGTCTTGGGTTGATGTTGTGGCGGCGGGCGCTTCGTCAGCCGCCGATTGCTTTGCGTCAAAAAGCGTGACGCGCCAAAAGGAATTGGCCCAGCGGCGCTGGACGGATGGAATGGGATTGCTGCTCGAACGGCGGGAAGAATCTTCGTCCCACCATTTCAAGTCTTCGAGCAACTGCACCCAGTCAACCGGAATTTTTTCTGCTTTGAGAAGCGCAACGGCATGGCGCAACCGCTCCGGTAAATCAGCACGACGGCTCATCAGTAAAGCGGTGATGCGTTTTTCCAAGCTCTTTGAGCGTTCTTGTGCTTCTCCGGCATTGCTTTCTTTTCGCTGCCCTTCGTCGAGTAGGCGTAGCGACGCGCCGAAATTTCGCGCCGCTTTGCCGAGGTCGGCAGCATGGTGCCAACTGCGGCCTTGGTGGTAGTACGCAAAGAGCGAAGCAACATGAAAGTAACAACTTACATGCCACTCGTATTGCGCGTGTTGAGCTTTGTCGTAAGCCCTTCTGGGAAACTGCTCGTCAAGGTTCTGTGTCCAGCGCACGACATACTCGTAAGCCCGCATTGCGTGATCCGGGTCTTTGCCAAGCGTGCGTCGCAAGCGCGCCAGCGCCGCGCGCCCCTCCGACGATTGATTCTCTTTCCGGCGTTCCTCGCTTTCATCGTCGGTTGGCCCGATAAATCCAGCCAGACATTCCAGGTACTCAACAAACGTGCGGACATTGCGCTTTTCATCCGAGTCAGGTTGATACCTAGCTTCGCAGTTCACTCTCATGCATTGCTCCTTTCAGTGTTGGTTTGGTCATCAAGTTTGACGGCTTTGCCCTTGAGGTAGGTCTTTTGGCGTGTGTTGAATTCCGCGTTGAACCAGTTTTCAGCCAGCGCGGTGGCGCGCAAAGTTCGCGCCGTTTTCCCACGGTCGCCGACGATTTCCCAAAATGATTGGCGCACGGCCTTGCTCACTGCTTCAGCCCAACTCACACGCTTGGGCCGCCACTTGCTGGCTTTGACGGGCGTTGGCGCCTCGTCTTGCAGTAGCGTAGCGGTCAGGAGTTGTTGAAGCGGTGCGCCGCTTGGCGCGGATGCTAAGGCTTGCAGCAAACGCCGGAATTCATTTTCGAGGCGCGGCCAGTAATGCAGTTCTGCGCCGCTGGCTTGCACCTTTGCGTCAATCGGATGCGGCTTCTTGGGCGCGGCTTTGTAGCCGTTTTTCTTCTCGTATTCGATTTGTTTTTTCTTTACCTCGGCGCGCTCCTCTTTCTTCAACAGTGGTTGAAAGTATTTCGGGTTAGCGCGGTCGTTGGCGGGTATCAGGGTGAGCGCCAGAAAACGTCGCACGGCGGCGGCGAGCAGCTTGGCCGAATCCTCCGAAAAGACCAGCGCACGATCCAGTTCCAGACAAAGCTCTTCCTCGTTCAGATAGCGCAGCGGTAGCGGTAGTCTCTCGTGTCGCCATAAATGCAGCTTTGCCTGATCGGCACAAATGCCGAAGAAATCAATCGGAAACATTTTGGCGTCTTCGATAGCACCTTCTGCTTCCAGGTTATTCAGCCAGTCAAACATCAACGGTTTGCTTTGTTTGTCCTTGATGTTGTGGAAGAGCGTAAACGAATCACGCCAAAGCGCGCGATTGAGTGAAAAGCTCAACGGGGAGTACCCTTTCTTGGCGTTCGCAGAGCGTGCGGCGACAAAAGCACTCATCGTTTCCTTCTCAACCAGTTCATAGGTTTTGGGAAACTGATAGCCGACCATAATCACCGCTTTTCTGATTACGGTGTCTCCTTGCAGATCGCGTTCTGGGACAAGTTTGATCCGGCGGCTTTGCCAGGTTAGTAGATCAAGATAGCCGACAGGTTCCCGCACGGCTGATGCGAGGGCGTCTTCTCTTTCCCAGGCAGGCAGGTCGTTGCCGCCTTGCCGATAAGCAGTGAAGAACGGTTGATCGCGCCAGCACAAATTGAGCATCAGGGTCTCAAACAAGTTCCGGCCTTTAACAATTCCCGTGGCGGCCAACAGCAACGGGGCTGGGCCTGCCATTTCCTTGTCTATCTCTGCCGTTTTGGTGCCGCCCGTATCAAAAGCCTGGAGCGCAAGCAACCAGCGCGCAGCCTGCGCTTCAGTCAAAGTTGATGGTTGGGAAGCGGCAACGTGTTCGAATAGCAAAGCACTGCCTGGGTCCTGAAGAACCAGTTTCCCCCAAAAGTCCTGGTCGAGATTTTCCCGGACGGCAATCGTGTTGCTGCTTTGATAGAACGGGTAGTCCGGGCCAAACAGGTCAAACCGCTTTGCAATCTCGACCGGCTCTTTGCGATTCAGATAAGCACGGATGCTTTCTTGAAACAGGCCTTCGTCATTCCGGTATCGCAGCCAGTCTCTCTGGTACGAAAGCGGGCCGAGGCTGCGATGCACGATTGCAAGTAAGAGGCGATAAAGGGCAATTGTGACAGGCGGCGAGTCGCCAATAATTTCCCGAATCTGGCTGGCCTGCGCAAACAATTTGGCAAGGCCGAAAAACTTCAGCCTTGCGCCGTGACCTTGCGCCATGCGGCAGGGAATCCAGTTCTGGCGCGAGTCGTCTTCGCCGTTGATCAAGTTGAAACTGAACTTAACCTTACTTTCACTCATTGCTTGCCTCCTCGTTTCTCAATCAATATGCCGAGCCGTTTATCCAGCTTGAGCACGTAGTCAAGACCTTCAATTTCCCGACCCAGAACAATCTTGCGGTAATGGCGCAACAGCGGTGATTTTTTCCACCCAGACGGAAGCGGCAAAGCTCGTAGTTGTTGTACCAAGCCTTTGCGAGAGATTGTGACCGAGCGGTGCAAAAGCTTTTCCGTTTCATCAGGATCAGGGATCGCTTTTTCATCGAAGGAGTCGCCTTCGTTAAAACAGATGACGCCAATGGAATCACCGAGTCTGGTCAGCGCACGGTGTGTGGCGTGAATGTTTTCGAGGTCTTCTTCCAGGTCTCTACTGAAGAACTCGCCCAGGTGCTCAGTATTTTGCGGCTCGCGCAATAGTTTTTCTTCGGCAAAGCTCTCATGCTCCTTTTGGAGGTTGTCGTGCTTTTCCTTGAGTGTTCGCCAGAAACTGCACTGTTGCGGCGTAAAATGCGCAGGGCAATCTGCCGAACTGCCAGCGTCATCTTTGGGGTAGGTAGCGTCAATCAGCGGCTCGATTTCATCGGGGATTTTGACAAGGCGTTGACTGGTGGCAAGTTGCCATTGCTGGTCATTAAGCGCCAGCCACGAGCGCAACAGAATCCAGCCAGGTTGATAAACTGCTTCCGTCCCGCTGTCGAAATGTATTTCGTTTTCACCGATTTCCGGCTGGCAAAGCCACAGCGTCGGTTGCTCGATTTCATAACGCGGATTGCCATCGTGCCGCCAGATTCTGCCTGACCTTTGCAGCCACAAGTCGGTCGGCGCGAAGTCACTAACCATCAGGTCGAAATCCAGATCAAGACTTTGTTCGATAACCTGCGTAGCAACCAGAACAAATCTTCCTTTCGGACGTTCGGCTTCGCGTTCATCGCCATCGCCAAAAACCACCTTCTTTTTAGCTTTGCCGAAACGCCAGAGTGCCAGTTTTTCTTGCCGCTCACGGTCTTCAAACAGAAATCGCGCATGAAACAAGTCAAGCTCCGTTTCAGGATCGAAGAACGCGCTCAAAGCCCGATGCATTTGTTGTGCCCGCCCTACTGTGTTGCAGATGACTGCCGCGCATCCTCCATTCTCCAACTTGTCCCGCAACTTCCTGCCCAAATTGCCAATCAGACTGCAACTGTCGGCTTGTTCCTCAAGTCTGCCGTCAACCCACTCAATCATAAGGTTGCGTTTCTTTTCCTCTTTTTGTAACAGCGTCTTAGCTTGAGGTTTGTCGCCAGTTGTCCACGTAAGGCGAGGGTAATCACTCTCAGGAAGCTCGTCATTACGTTCGCGCTCGCCAGAGAGCCCGCGCGCGTATGCGTTGATCAACGCCCGGCGTTTGTCTGACGGCAAAGTGGCGGAAAGCAAAATCACAGGCGATTTGAGCGCGCCAAGCCATTCCAGCAACCTCTCAATCAGTTTGGTCATGTACGTGTCGTAAGCGTGAACTTCGTCAATGATGATCGTCTTGTGAGCAAGGCCAAATAACCGCACAAAAGCATGCGATGTCCGCAAAGCAGCCATTAAGGTTTGATCCACCGTACCGATCCCAAATGGAGGCAGTAGGCCTTTCTTACGATAAGTGAACCAATCAGCCGCCACCAGATTGCCTGGGCATTGGCTGCGCCCCTCCACGCCATCACAACTTATGTCGTGAATCTCTGTCGCTCTGGCCTTGTTGTTGCGGATATCCTTGAAATCGGAAACAAGTGAGGCATGTCCGTGTAACAGATAGACCGGCACATCAATACCTGGAAATCGGGTTGTAAGATATTCGCAGACACGTCCGAACATCTGATTGCTGGTCGCCATTGTTGGCAGCGCGAAATAGATGCCACGTTGTCCAAGCTCGACGTTCCAGCGGTCAGCAAGTGCGATTGCCGCTTCCGTTTTGCCTGCGCCCATTTGTTCCTCAACGATGACAAGACCAGGAGTTTTCAAGGTTTTGGCTAACTCTAGGATCGCTTGCTGAGCAGGCAATGGTTCGCCGTACTGCTCTAGCGTCGGGAAAAGCTCAAAAAAGTCTTTTGCTTCTCGTTGTTCCGGCCAGCCGAGCCACCCCAGTTCGCGCAATGCTTTGCGTGCTTTCTTTTTGGCATGTCTCAGATAGTTCGCGGCATTGAACCGTGAGAGGTCGGCAGTAACAGCATTCTTCACCTTCAAGTGAAAATAGCTTGTGTTTGAGCCGATCCAATCAGCCACTGAAACCAGGCCGGCAATCAGCATAACTGTAGCGTTATCAAACTTCTGTGAAGGAAGTGATTTCAGACAATCCAGATTGAAATCAAGCAACTCCGCCAGATACCTTGCCAAATCGTGACGGGCCTTTTGCCAGTCTGAATTGCCAACGTAGATGCCATTCTTTTTCAGACTTTTCCGCAGCTTATTCAGGTCTTCATTGGAAGCAAAGATGCCGTGATGACCTCCGATAAGTTCTCCAATTTGATTGGCTAAGGTTTTGTCTGCCTGAAATTCGCAGAGCAAAGATGGCAAGGTCACGGCGGTAACATAGCCATGCGGCGCTTGATTCGCTTGTGGAGGTTGCTCTCCCTGATATTGGAATGGCGGCGCGATGAATAGTTTGAGCAAGCGTCGGGTCTCCTTGTTGTCTCCACGCCACGCAAATGGTGGCGAAGCTTTGCCGAGATCGTGTAAGCCTGCGATCCAAGCGACATGTTTCCCGGCGAGTGCGATTCCCATGTCATCAATTGGCAACCCCAATGCTTTTGTAACTCGCTTTTTTGCGGCGTGGGAAAGAACTTCATCCCACATCCGTAGGGTCACAACTGCCACGTCAATCAAATGGCAGAGCAACGGATGATAAGCGAGCGGAAATCTAGCTTTATCTTTGCCTTTGGGAGTCTTGGCCCAGAAACGGATGAGCGTTTCAAGCGGAATCTCAGTTGTCACTTTTCCTCCTATTGGTCTGGTTGTGAGTTGTTGTAGATCGTCTGCATTGCAGTAACCTCTTCCCGAATCGCCTGTCGCAATTCTTCCGGCTGCACCACCTCAACATGCGCCCCATACTGCATCACGAACCGCTTCACGCCATCCAGCGCCGTCACCTGCATCGTCAGCTTCAAGCGGCCATCCAGCAATTCTTCGCGTTCTTCGGTCGGGTGGAACTTGCCGCGTTCGCGTATCCAGCGGGCTTGGTATTCGTCAAAGATGAGTTCGACGGTGAGGGGCTGGCTGCCGCGAATCATGCCGAAGCCGGAGTTGAGGTAGCTTTCCAACGCGAACCCGGCGGGCCAGTCGAAGTCTTCTTCCAAGACGGTCAATTCGCGAATGCGTCCGGCGTGAAAGTCGAGCACTTTACCGCGCAGGTGATCCCAGCCGATCAGATACCAGTCGCCCAGGTGATTGCGCAGGTGCAACGGGTCTACGCGGCGGCGGGTCAGAGCGCCGCGCGAGGCGGTGAAGTAGGCCATCTCGAGACGGCGGCGTTCGCGGCAGGCGCGGCCCAGGCGGGCGAAGGTGTCGGGGTTGAGTTCGCTGGTGGCGGCGGCTTCAAACGAATGCGCTTCGGCCAGCGCGGCCAAATCAATTGAGACAGTTTCGGTCAGGGCGCTGATGACTTTGGCGAAGGCTTGCTCGACCTGCTGGGCGATGGCGGTGCCGCGATATTGGCGCGAGAGTTTTTCGGCCAGCAGGATGGCGATCAAATCGCCTTCCATCAATTCGACGGCGGGCAGCGCGTAGGCGGGTTCGGTGTAAATCCAGCCACGCAGTTCGTGCGAATAACCGAGCGGCAGCTTCAACCGGTCGCGCATGAAATCGAGCGTGCGCTGGGCAGTCTTGGTGGTGATTTCAAAATGAGCGGCGATGGTGGTGGCATTCGGATGACGGCCCGCGCGGATTTGGTGGTCAATCCAGAACGCGCGTTCCAGGTGGCGCAGATGCTCGCGCTGAGGCGAAGTCGTTTTTGATGGCGTTTTCATAACTGATGATTTAGCAGAGCGGGTTGGACATTTAACGACCTAGGCCAATGAAATTTGCGGGCGTGCGCGCAGAGACAGACTTGCGGCACGTTTCTGCGCCAGCAATGGAGCGGGGTTATGGGCGTATTCACCAATTCGCGCAGTTTGTGTTGGACGGTGCGCGGCGTGCGTTCGCTGACGCGGGCGAGGTCGTCTTTGATTGAATAGCGCCCGCGTTGAATTTCCGCTGTCAGCTTTTGCAGGCGGAAATAAGCTTGCAGGCGCAAACGTGGCGTTGGGTGTTTCGTCTTGCTGGTCATAACGGGATGCAGTGTATGCAGGCCAAAGAGACAACGTATGTCTCGGCAAAAAAAACGTTGCAATGACCGGTGGCTAATCGAGCGTGCGGGTTGTTGTGTCTTTGGGGCTGGCCTCCCGCTGGCCGGGATCGAGTGCTGATTGAATGTCTGAGACAACCGGGTACCGCTGGGTTGCGGAGTGGATTATAGGCGGCGTGCGGAAATTGTCGAGTTGTTTGGGTAGTAATTCCGAGCGCTATTGAAGAGACGGCCGCAGCAAATGCGGCAAGCCCCTCAAGTTGACGCGGCCAGTAACCCGCCCGTCTGTTTTTGCGGCGTGGCAGAAATAACCCTGGGTACGCACCGCTTCCAACGTGCTCTCGGCTGGCAACCTAGATCGGTTTTCATTTGCGTGTACGGTAGGCGCGCCGCGCCGGGACGGTACCGCGCGCGTCAGCAAGCGGCGCTTCGGCGGTGCGTCAGTCCGCCGTGCTTGACGCACCGCTTGCTGACGCGCGCGGTACTGTCCCGCTGCGCGGCTTTTTGCCATACACCGAAGTGAAAACCGATCTAGTGCTTCCCAAGCTGACTCTTGCCAAGAGCACGCTGGAAGCGGTGCGTATCCAGAGCACGCAAAACTTTGACGGGCACCAGACCGGAGGCTTTGACTTGACGGGCTGTGGCGGCATCGTTGACGATTGCCGACGCAGAAGCACCAATCATCAACGAAATGCAAAACCAATTAAACAAGGGAGTGGAGTATATGAAAATAACTCAATTGCTAATCTCGCTGTGTGCCGCTGGGCTATGTGTCGCCGGGTTTGTCGCCAGCCCCGTCAGCGCCCAAAACATCACGGCGGTCGAACGTCCTGAGGGCATCAAAAAACAAATGGCCGCGCGGGGCGAACAGGATCAAGCCGCGCCGACGCTCAAGATCGTGGCGCCCACGGCGGGTGAAAAGCTCACGGGCAACACCGTGACGCTGAAGCTGGATTTAAGCGGCGACCTCAAGGGCTACCATCCGCACAAAGACCCGGCGACGGGCACGGGCAATCACATTCACGTGATTTTGGACAACAACGCCTACGAAGCCTATTACGACATTGCCACGCCGTTCGAAATCAAAAATCTGACGCCGGGCCAGCACACGATTCGCGTGTTCGCCTCGCGGCCCTGGCACGAAAGCTACAAGAACGCGGGGGCCTTTCAGATGGTGAGCTTCACGGTGCCGAGCGCACAGCCCGGGCCACCGCCACCGCCCGCGCCGAAGCTTTCGCCCAAACAGCCCTTGCTGACGTACAGCCGTCCGAAGGGCGAATACAAAGACGCGGCGGCGGACGTGATTATGCTGGATTTCTGGCTGGCCAACGCGAAGTTGAAAGGCGACGGCGGCAAATACCGCGTGCGGTATACGGTGGATAATGGCGCGCCGCAGTTTGCCGATAAGTGGGAACCGGTTTGGCTGAAAGGCTGGATGGCGGGCAAACACACCATCCAGCTGGAATTGGTGAATACGGCGGGCAAAGTGGTGGAAAATGGCGGCTATAACGTGACGACGCGCGAGATCACGGTCGTGAAATGAGTTGGTAACATAAGCAACCTGATGCCAGAACACTTTTGCCAAATGTCCACTTCGAGAATGAAGTGCGTTTCAGGCTGCGTAGCGCAACTCGGCGGGTTGCGCTACGCATGCCAAGCGATTCACGCATACCGAGTAGGCATTGATGAAAGTGGCTAGACATCAGGTACGCAAAAAGTAGGAACACGGAAGGTTGCGAGCGTATGCGCGGGAGGGCGGGGAAGCCAGCGGCTTTTCTGTACTTTGCACGAGGCGCGCGCCTTCCGCGTTTGAATTTTTAATCCGCAGTTTTTCCGCAACTGCCCCGTCATGGTATACGTCTCTCTGAGAGACTATCTGGCAGAAAAGCCTATCCAGGCTGGAACCGCTCAGTTCGTAAGACAGGTTCTGAAGCAAGCCGCCCAAACAACAAGCTGGGAGTGGTGAAGAGAAGGTAATCGGTTTATGCAAAAGCTGGCTGAAATTTGTATCAAGCGCCCGGTGTTTGCCGCAATGATCATTATGTCCCTGGTCGTCGTCGGCTCGGACAGTTATTTCAAACTCGGCGTGGATCGCTTCCCCAAAATTGACGTGCCGACGATCTATGTCCGCACCTCGTTGCCGGGCGCGGCGCCCGAAGAGATGGAGACGAGCGTTGCCCAGGTGCTGGAAGAGGCCGTCAACCGCGTCGAGGGGATCGAAACGCTGAAATCCGTTTCGCGGCAAGGCGCGTGTTTTGTCATTCTCACCTTCGATCTCAACCGCGATATTGATACGGCGGCGCAGGACGTGCGCGACCGCATTCAGGGCGTGCTGCGCGAACTCCCGCCGGGCACTGATCCGCCTTCGGTCAACAAATCCGATAACGATTCTTTCCCGATCATGCAAATTGCCCTGTCAGGCAACCGGGCACAGCGCGAACTGGCGGAAATCGCCGACAAGCGCATCAAGATTGACCTGGAACGCGCCAACGGCGTGGGCGAAGTGTTTATCAACGGCGGGCCGAATCGTGCCATCAATGTTTGGGTGGATTCCGACCGGCTGGCGGCCTATCGCATTCCGATCACGCAGGTGCGCAGCGCCCTGGTGCGCCAGAACGCCGATGTGCCGGGCGGCAACGTGGATCAGGGGCGGCGCGAACTGACCTTGCGGACGATGGGGCGCATTACCGATCCGCGCGATTTTAGCGAAATCGTGGTGGCCACGATCAATAGCGTGCCCGTGCGCATCCGCGACATCGGCAACGTGACCGATGGCACCAAAGAGCGCCGTTCCCTGGCGCGCTTGAATGGCACGCCGGCCGTGACGCTGGGCATTATCCGGCAATCGGGCGCGAATACCGTGGCGGTGATCGGAGAGATCAAGGCGAAACTCGCCAAGTTGCAGCAGCAGATGCCCGCTGACATCAAACTCGAAGTCATCCAGGATCAATCGCGCTACATCAATGCCGCCCTGCACGAGATCAAAGTGCACTTGATGCTGGGCAGCTTGCTGGCTTGTCTGGTCGTACTGGTTTTCATGCGTTCATGGCGTTCGACGATCATTGCGGGCATTGCCATTCCAGCTTCGGTAATTTCGACGTTTGGGATGATGCGGGCGCTGGATTTCACGCTCAACAGCGTGACGATGCTGGCGCTGGTGCTGATGGTCGGCGTCGTAATTGACGATGCCATTGTGGTGCTCGAAAACATCTTCCGCTTTATCGAAGAGAAAAAGATGCATCCGATGGAGGCGGCGCGCGAGGCCACCAAAGAGATCGGTCTGGCGGTGATGGCGACCACCCTCTCGCTTGTCGTGATCTTCCTGCCCGTCTCGTTTATGTCTTCGATTTCGGGCCGCTTCCTTTATCAGTTTGGCTTGACGGCGGCGGTTGCGATCATGGTCAGCCTGCTGGTTTCGTTCACGCTGACGCCGATGATGAGCGCGCGCTTGCTGCATTTGGAAGATGCGGTGGCGGGCGGGGAACACAGCCCGGCCTCGCGGCGCGGCTTTTATGCCTGGCTTGATCACTTTTATACCTGGATGCTGCATTTGGTTATGCGCCATCGGTTGACCGTGTGTCTGCTGGCGGTTGCCGTGGTGGCGACTTCGGTGCCCCTCTATCGTGAGGTCAAGCAGGAATTCATTCCCACCAACGTTGATGAAGCCGAATTTTCCATCGGCCTGAATGCGCCCGAAGGCACCAGCCTCACCGCGATGAACGAGGCGATGCAGGCGGTCGAGGGCGAATTGAAAGTCATGCCTGAGATTCGTTTGATGCTGGCGTCGGTCGGTGGCGGCATGGGTGGTTTTTCCAATTCAATCAATAACGGCGACATCTATGTGCGCATGGCGCCGCACGAAGAACGCACGATCAATTTTACGAAATTCTGGGACTGCCTCAAACGCGGCAAACCGCAGGATGTGTTTAAGGGCAACTATTCAGCGCGCGATTTGATGCAACAGATTCGCGGCAAGCTGCGCAAGTACACGCACCTGCGGCCCTCGGTGCGCAATCCGCAATCCATCAACCTGGGCACGGGCCGGTCAGATTTGAGCTTCAACTTACGCGGCCCCGAAGTGTCGGTGCTTTACGAGGCCGCTAACAAGATGCGCGAATGGGGCTTTACCAACGGGCTGCTTGATCCGGATGTCTCGCTCAAAATTGATAAGCCGGAATTGCGCGTCAAGATTGACCGCATACGGGCTGCCGACCTGGGCGTGGATACTACCGAAATCGCCACGGCCTTGCGGTTGATGGTCGGCGGCGATGATCGCGTCTCGCGCTTTCACGATGAATCGGCCAACCAGGATTACGATGTGGAATTGCGGCTTGCGCAAGGGGATCGCAATGACGCCGACACGATCTCGCGGTTGTTCGTGACTTCTGCCAAAGCGGGCTTAGTCTCGTTGGACAACATGGTCACGCTGGAACGCGCGACATCCTCTTCGCGCATTGACCGGCTGGATCGCCAGCGCGTCGTCAGCGTGGATGCGGCCATCGCGCCGGGCTACGGCTTGCAGGATCGCATGGACGCCATGCGGCAGGAGTTTGCGCGGTTGGGGTTGCCGCCGGAATACACCTATGCCATTGGCGGACGCGGACGTGAGTTGGAGCGCACCTTCAGTGAATTCATCCTCGCCTTTCTACTTTCGGTCGCGTTCATGTACATGATTCTCGCCTCGCAATTCGAGAGCGTGATCCATCCGGTGACGATTCTGATCAGCCTGCCGTTGTCGGTGCCGTTTGCGTTGTTTTCGCTGTGGTGGATGGGCGACACGCTCAATCTTTATTCGGCGCTGGGCATTCTGGTGCTGTTTGGCGTGGTCAAGAAAAACGCCATTTTACAGATTGACCACATGAATGGCTTGCGCGCCAAAGGCATGCCGAGTTACGAGGCGATCATTCAGGCCAATCGGGATCGGTTGCGCCCGATTTTGATGACCACGCTCGCGCTGGTCGCCGGCATGTTGCCACTGGCATTGGGCAGTGGGCCGGGCGCGGAAGAGCGCCGCTCCATCGCCATCGTCGTCATCGGCGGGCAGAGTTTATCGCTGTTGCTGACGCTGTTGATGACGCCGGTGGCCTATTCGCTCTTTGACGATCTCGGCGCCTGGTTGCGGCGCCTGCGAACCCGGCGCAAGCGAGCCGAAGTGCCGACCGAAGCGCCGGTCGAAGTCGGCGCACTGCGGTCAGAATCGGGCGATTGAGGCCGGCTTGTGTGGCGAACAAAAGCAAAAGGCGCGCTCCCATGTTGGCAAGCGCGCCTTTTGCTTTTTTTGCTGCGATGCTTACGACGCAAAAATTTGGGCGGGCGTGATCTGCAAAAATTCCAAGACGTCCGCTGGCAATATCTCCTCGCCGTGAAAAACCGTTGAGGCTTGGTACTCTCCGTTTTGCGGTTGACGGAAAACGCACACGCTTTGATCCCGACGATCAATCACCCAATAGTTAGGGATTTTCAGCGCGGCATAAATGCTGAGCTTGGTAACAAGATCGCGCTTGATGTGGTCACTATTTGAAGTGGAGAGCACCTCGATTACCAAGAGGGCAGGTGGCCGCCGGCCGCTATCCAAAAAATCTGTAAAAGCAATTGAAGCATCGGGGCAAACGTTGCTTGAACCTTGAGGACGCCGGAGTTCCTCCGGCACCTCAAAGTAGCAGAATGAGCCGTTGGCTTCGCAGCCCAAAGCTGCCATTTGATCGTGATAGCGGTAGAGGAGACGCATCAGTCTAAGCGTCAGCTTCTGAGGTAATTTGTCTGGCGGTGGCACGATTTCAATCCTCCCATCTATCAGTTCCAGCCAAAGGTCGGGCAAGGCATCGGCCACGGCGACAAAGTTATCGAGGGTAAATTGGGTTTGTTTGAGTTGCGTTGCTTGTGGTGCGGATGACATCGTGGTCACTCTCCTTTCGCTGACCGATTATAGCTAGGGCGCGCAATCATGTCTCGCGCAAATCCAGCCATTGGACCAAACCGGCCAGCGGTTCGTGCTGGCTTAAACGATTCAACAAATCATTCGCGTCAGTTGAAACCTGCATCAACTGTTGATATTTCGGCAAGACAAAACCTTCGTTGACGGCGCGTTCGACCAGCGCCAAAAAGGGCGCGAAGTAATCTTCCACATTGAGTACGCCAATCGGTTTTTGATGAATGCCCAGTTGCGCCCAGGTGATCGTCTCGAATAATTCATCAAAGGTGCCGAAGCCGCCGGGCAGGGCGATGAACCCATCGGCGAGTTCGACCATCAGCGATTTGCGTTCGTGCATGGTATGCACAATGCGCAAATCGGTGGACAGTTCATTCAAGCGTTCTCGCAAGGCCAGCGACTGCGGAATGATGCCGATGACTTCGCCGCCCGCCAGCCGTGCCGCTTCGGCACAGGCACCCATCAGTCCAATGCCGCCGCCGCCATACACCAAGCCAATGCCGCGCGCCGCCAGCAATTTGCCCAGCGCTTGGGCTTGCTCGACATAACGCGGATTCACACCGTTGCTCGATCCACAGTAGACACAAATACGCCGCAATTCTTTCATCAATTCCTCGCTCCTTCGGTTTCGTCGGCGGACTGGCTGCGTTAAACTCGGCAGCCGTTACACGAAACATACTTTCCAACAACAACGAGGTTTTGTCTATGCATTCGAATTGTCTCGGTCGCAGTGTCGTTTTACTGGGCTTGCTTTGTCTGGCCGCGTTGACGCCGCAGCGGGCGCGGGCCGTGGATGAACGCGATGAATTACTACGCAAAATGGATGCGCAAGCACAGCATTACGGCGACCTCGCGCGCCAGATTTGGGAGTTCGCCGAAGTCGGCTACAAAGAGATACAAAGCAGCGACTTGCTCAAAGCCGAATTGCGCGCCGCCGGTTTTCAAATTCAAGAGAACGTCGCCGACATCCCGACGGCTTTTGTCGCGACTTATGGCAGCGGCAAACCGGTGATCGGTATTTTGGGCGAATACGACGCGCTGCCGGGGTTGTCGCAAGTGGACGAGGCGGAAAAGAAAGCGCGTAATGCCGGCGCTCCTGGGCACGGTTGCGGGCACAACTTGTTCGGCGTGGCGTCGGCCTTTGCGGCGATCACCGTCAAGCAGCAACTGCTGGAAAAGAAGCAGAGTGGCACGATTCGTTTTTACGGCACGCCCGCCGAAGAGGGTGGAGCGGGCAAAGTGTTTATGTCGCGCGCCGGGGTTTTCAATGATTGCGACCTGGTGCTGGCCTGGCATCCGGGCGACCGCAATGGCACCGGGATGCAAAGTTCGCTGGCGAATATCAACGCCAAATTCCGCTTTTACGGGCAGGCCGCGCACGCCGCCGCCGCGCCCGATAAAGGCCGCTCGGCGCTGGATGCGGTACTGTTGATGGCGCACGCGGTGGATATGATGCGCGAGCACGTGCCGCAAACGACGCGCATTCACTACATCATTACCGGCGGCGGCTCAGCGCCGAACATCGTGCCGGACTTCGCCGAAATCTATGTTTACGCCCGCCATCCGAACATGCCGATTCTCGACGGCATCTGGGCACGCATCATCAAGTGCGCCGAAGCGGGCGCGCTGGCGACCGAAACGCAGATGAAATTTGAAATCGTCGGCAGCGTTTACAACCTGCTGCCCAACGAACCGCTGACGAAATTGCTGGATCAAAATCTGCGCGTGGCGGGCGGTTACAAATACGATGCGGCAGAGCAGACCTTTGCCGAAAAGCTGCGCCAGACTTTTTCGCTCGACGGCGCGTTGCCGCTGGGCAGCCAGGAAGCCGTGCAGCCCTTGCGCAACGACGATGATGCTGGCGGCGGCGGTTCGACCGATGTGGGCGATGTCAGTTGGATTGTGCCGACCGCGCAATTCACCACGGCGACATACGTGCCCGGCACGCCCGGTCACAGTTGGCAATCCACGGCCTGCACGGGCATGAGCATTGGGCGCAAAGGCATGCTCGCGGCGGCCAAGACGCTGACGCTGAGTGCGCTGGAACTCTATCGCAATCCGGCTTTGATCGAAGCGGCCAAGGCGGATTTCAAGCAGCGGCGGGCGGGCTTTGAATACCGCTCGCGCATTCCGGCGAATCAGAAAGCGCCGTTGAATTACCGGGATAAATAAACGGGCGGTGTCCTTTTCGGAGCTAAGCTGAAACCGTCACCGTGTGACGGTTTCAGCGCCGTTTGTTGCGTGTGCGCTTGCCAAGCGGGTTTGGCTGTTTTCCTTCGTCGGCTTCATCCCGCAACCGCAGCGTGTCGGCTTCCAAAAACACGCGCTCCAATTCGCGGATGGGGAAGTAAGCGGCCTCGCCCATCGCCGTTTGCAGATGCCGTTTGACCAACGCCCGGTCAACCAGATCGGGCTGGCGCAACAGCCAGAGCAGATCGAGTTGATCTTTGGCCCGGCCCGCCATGTACTTGATGATGACCAGCCATTCGGGCGACAGAATCGGATGCCCCACGCCGCTGTCCACAGCGTCCGCCAGAGCCTGCTCGTAATACTGCCGTAAGAAATCGTTGCGCACGATCCAGTCCACGATGATGGCGCGTCCTTTGACCTTCACCAGATAGCTGTCGCCGCCGAAGCTCAATGTGTGCTCCGCCGTCAGGTCGAGCACCGCGCTGGCGAGCACATCAACGTCGGTGGTGGCGCGGCTGAAACCGTACAGGTGCATCGCAAGGCCGCCGCACAACGCGTAATGCACCCGCGCCTTGCGCGCCCGCCGGGCGAGTTGCGCCAGCGCCGCCAAGCCGTCTTCGGTGCGAATCATCGGCTTTTCAGCGACGTTGCGTTGAATTAGTTGCCGCACGCTTTCATTGGTCATAGGGCACTGGTCATAAGTTCAGCGTTTGCGGTTCCGATTCAACACGCGAATCGGCGTCGCAAAGAAATCGAAGGTCTCGCGCAAGCGGTTGATCAAATACCGCTCATACGAAAAATGCAGCTTCGTTTTGGCGCTGCTGGTGAAGAGCACAAACGTCGGCGGGCGTATATTTGACTGCGTGATGTATTTGATTTTGATGTAGCTGCCCGAGGGGGTTGTCGCCTTGGGTTGATCCAGATGCTGGATGAAAAATTCGTTCAACTGCGCGGTCGGAATGCGCAGGTTGCGCGCGCGATTGGCTTTGACGATGAGTTCCGGCAGCTTCACCAGCCGCTGGCCCGACAGCGCGGAGATGAAAATGATCGGCGCGTATTCGAGGAACTTCATCGTGTCGCGGATCTTCGCTTCGTAGGTCTGGATGGTGTAGGTGTCTTTCTCGATGGCGTCCCACTTGTTGACGACCAGAATGATTGAGCGGCCCGCCTCGTGCGCGTACCCGGCGATATTGGCATCGGTCGCCGTGACGCCTTCAACGGCGTCAATCAGCATCAGCACCACGTCGGCGCGTTCGATGTGCTTGCGCGCCATCACCATCGAAAGTTTTTCGGCCATCCCCTCGGTTTTGCCTTTGCGCCGTATGCCCGCCGTGTCAATCAGCCGCAAGCGAATCATCTCGCCGTTTTCGTCATTGACCTCGAACACGCTGTCCACGGCGTCGCGCGTGGTGCCGGGGATGGCCGAAACGATGACGCGCTCTTTGCCCAGCAGTTTGTTGACGAGCGAAGATTTGCCGACGTTGGGCCGCCCGATGATGGCGACGTTGATTTCGGTGCGCTTGGGCGTTTGCGCCATCACGGTCGGCAATTTTTCAATCACGGCATCGAGCAGATCGCCCACGCCGACGCTGTGTTCCGCCGAAACAGGGAAGACTTCGTCAAAGCCGAATTGGAAAAACTCGCCCGCTTCATCGGTCACTTTATTCGATTCGGCTTTGTTCGCCGCGACAAAGACCGGCTTGTGCAAGGTGCGCAAGAGGCGGGCGATTTCTTCGTCGAGCGGCGTGATGCCTTCGCGTGCATCCACGACGAAGATCAGCAGGCTCGCTTCGGCAATGGCTTCCTGCGCCTGTTTGAAGATGTTGGCGGGGATCAAGGCTTCGTCGTCGGGCACGATGCCGCCCGTGTCAATCACGCGGAACATGCGATCCTGCCATTCGGCCTCGCCGTAAATACGGTCGCGTGTGATGCCCGGTATGTCGCCCACGATGGAACGCCGCGCGCCCACCAGCCGGTTAAAGAGCGTGGATTTGCCGACGTTGGGTCGCCCAATGATGGCCACGACCGGCAGGCCCGCGACATAAGCCTCGCTATCTGTGTTGGCTTCGCCAGCGCTTTCCGGCTCAGTACCTTCAGTTGAATTATTTGCTGTCATGGTGAATCCTTGCGTTACCCCAAACAAAGTAGTGAAACCGGCATACGGTTCTAAAAGTCTATGAGACTAGCGAAAGACCGCCGGGATGACAACCGGGCGGCCTGAGCGGTTACCGATCCAATGATTTCAACCAGAGAGTTCAAAGAGGAGTCACGAAAGATGCGAAAGTTACTATTTGCCGTTGCGCTCGTTATCGCCATCGCTGGCGCGGCCTTTGGCCAGGACGCCAAAGCCGAACAGATCATGAAACAAGCCCGCGCCGCCATCGGCGACGAATCCAAATGGAAAACCTTGCAAAGTTTGTCGGCCTCGGGCACCTCGCGCAACAGTTTTGGCAATCAGCAAGTCGAGAGCGAATTGCAACTCGAGTTGTTGTTGCCGGACAAAATCATGCGCACCACCAACAGTCAGCGCGGTACCAACATCGCCACCTTGAACGGCGATACCTATTGGACTGGTTTTGAGGCTGCCGTAGGCATGGGCGGTGGCGGCGGCTTTGGCGGCGGTGATGGCGGCGGCGGACGCGGCCCTGGCGGTTTTGGCGGCGGCGGCTTTGGTGGCCCCGGTGGCCCCGCTGGCCCCGCTGGTGGCCCCGGCGGAATGACTGCGGACAGCCCGATGGCAAAATACTTCCAGATGAGCCAGCGCCGCGACATGCTGCTGGTCATGCTGGGCTTCCTGATGACGGCTCCGGCTTCAGCGCAGTTGCAATACTCCTACGCAGGCGAAGCGCCCGGCCCCGAAGGCAGCAAGCTCGATGCGATCAACGCTAAGAATGCGAACGGCCTGAACGTGGTGCTTTACCTCAATCAGCAAACGCATCAACTGGTCGGCCTCAAATTCAAAACCAAACAGCTAGGCCGTGGCGGACGCGGTGGCCCCGGTGGCCCCGGTCAAGGCGGTCAAGGTGGTCAAGGCGGAGGCCAACGCCAACCCGGCGCGCAAGGCGGTCAACCCGGTCAAGGTGGTCAGGGCGGGCAAGCCGGGCAAGCCGGGCAAACCGGGCAAGCCGGGCAAGGAGGAGGCCAACGCCAACCCGGCGCGCAAGGCGGTCAGCCCGGCCAAGGCGCCCAAATGACCCCCGAAGAGCGCGAGCGCCGCATGAAGGAAGCGGCGGATGCCTTTGAGAAAGCGCCCGAAGTGGATGCAAGCTGGGCCTTCTCCGAATACAAGAGCGTCGGCGGCTTCAACCTTCCGCATGTCGTGACCAAGAGCCAGGGCGGCGCGCCAAACGAGGAATGGACGATCAGCAAATACAAGATCAACCCCAAAATGTCGGCGGATAAGTTTGTGAAGAAAGAAAAGGCGGCGCAATAAGCCTTTGTTGTTTTGGATAAAAAGGCCGCAGGCTGTGGCGTCGTGCGTCATAGCCTGCGGCCATTGGTTTTTTTGGCGGCTGTGGACGCCCGCGTAGTTCAAGCCAGACGCCGGGGTGCAATTGTCCGTTGCGGTGTAATTAACCGTGACCGCGACCATCTGATGATTCGGCGGCCACCGCACGGGTTGATCCACCCAAGTTCAGACGAATTTTTACTTCCCGCACTTCATTCTCACAACCAGTCCCACTTTCAATCGCACTCTAGCTTGAGCGGAAGTGACCCAAAGTTTGACAAAGACATGGTGCGCCGCTACAGTTTCGCGCTTACTGAAAACCCCTGATTTTACTCGATAAAAACTATGTTGACCGGACACGAGATACGCCAAATCTTTCTGCAATACTTCGCGCAACACGGCCACAAGATTGTCAAATCTTCGCCGCTGCTGCCCGCCAATGACCCGACCCTGCTGTTCACCAACGCCGGGATGAACCAGTTCAAAGACGTCTTCATCGGCGCCGAAACCAGCGAGTACAAACGCGCTACTTCCTCGCAAAAATGCATTCGCGCGGGCGGCAAACACAACGATCTGGACGAAGTCGGCAAGACCGCGCGGCATCACACCTTCTTCGAGATGCTCGGCAACTTCTCCTTCGGCGACTATTTCAAGGAAGACGCCATCAAGTTCGCCTGGGAGTTACTGGTCAACGAATACAAGATTGATCCTGTGCGGCTATGGTTCTCGGTGTTTGAAGGCGATGCCGAAGTGCCCGCCGATGAGGAAGCCGTCGAACTCTGGGTCAAAGCCGGTGCGCCGCGTGATCGGGTTTTGAAGTTTGGCCGCAAGGACAATTTCTGGCAGATGGGCGAAACCGGGCCGTGCGGGCCGTGTTCCGAGATTCATTACTACATGGGCGAGCACCCCGAAGACCCGGCGTTCAACAAACCCGAATTCGTCAACGGCCCCGGTGATGACACCATCGAGATTTGGAACCTGGTCTTCATGCAATACAACCGCAGCGAGATCGCGCCCGGCCAATACAAACTCGATCCGCTGCCCGCGCCGTCGGTGGATACAGGCATGGGGTTGGAGCGCACGGCGGCGGTTTTGCAGGGCGTAAAGACAAATTACGACACCGACTTGATTAAGCCGATTATTGAATTCACGGCGAAGCTGGCGGGCAAAGAATACAAAGCGGAAACGCAGGAAGGCTTTGCCATGCGTGTCGTGGCGGATCACGCGCGCTCGACCGCGTTTGCGATTGCGGATGGGATTTTGCCGGGCAATGAAGGGCGGAATTATGTGTTGCGCAAAATCATGCGCCGGGCGATTTACCACGGACGCAACACGCTGGGGATTGGCGGACTGTTTTTCTCGAAGGTGTGCGAGTTTGTGATTGAGTTCATGCAGGCGGCGTACCCAGAACTTGGGGTACAACATGGTTTTATTGAGAAGATGGTGCGGCTGGAGGAAGAGCGGTTTGGGACTACGTTGTCGGTTGGTTTGAAAAAACTTGAAGAGTTAATGAAGGAGTACCAAACGCAGGTTATTCTTGATGACAGGGGAGATGTTGAAGCTGGTCACCTTCCCGCGAATGAGTTGGCACGGCTCTACGATACATTCGGTACCCCGATTGACTTGATGTTTGTTGTGTTGAGCACAGATAGAAGAGGGGAAACTGCTTACTGCCGAAATGCGGTGTGGAAAGTATATCGCCGAGGCGAAACCCCTGCTGAAATTATCCAAATTACAGAGGACGACTTCAGAGGGTTAATTGAGAAAGAACTGGCTGCACTCCAACTGCAAACCGGTTCTGGGAAGTCTGAAGCAAAGAGCGCAGCGAAACCTATTTATGTCGCCCTCTCGCGTCGTCACGATACCAAAACAGATTTCAAAGGTTACGAAACAGTCATTGTGGATAATGCGAGTATTACCGCTTTGATCGTCAACGGAAATGAGACGCAATCATTTATTGGTGCACTCTTGCCAAGTGACAGTGAGGTTGAAGTAGTTTTGGATCAAACACCTTTTTATGCTGAGAGCGGTGGGCAAGTCGGCGATGTCGGCATATTGGTGAACGATAAATTTCGTGCATTAGTCCAAAACACATACTCGCCTGTGCAAGGGTTGGTTGTGCACAAGGTCAAGGTAGAGAAAGGCAGCCTGAAAGTCGGCGATACCGTTTCTGCCCAAGTGGATGTTGAGAAGCGTGACGCGACCCGCCGCAACCACACCGCCACGCACCTGATGCACGCGGCCTTGCGCGAAGTGCTGGGCACGCACGTCAAGCAGGCTGGCTCCATCGTCGCGCCCGATTATCTGCGCTTCGATTTCTCGCACTATCAGCCGCTGACCAGCAACGAGATCGAAGAGATTGAGAACCTAGTCAACTTCCACATACTGCGCAACGAACCCGTGCAAACCGATGAGTTGGCGATTGAAGAGGCAATGCGTTCGGGCGCGATGGCGCTGTTTGGCGAAAAGTACGGCGAGAAGGTGCGCGTCCTGACAGTGAATGGCGCGGAAGGCATTTTCTCAAAGGAACTCTGCGGCGGTACGCACGTGCGCGCGACAGGCGACATCGGCTCATTCAAAATCATCAGCGATGAAGCCATCGCTTCGGGCACGCGCCGCATCCGCGCCGTCACCGGCAAGGGCGCGTTCGAGCGCTTCCAGACCACCGAACATCTGCTAGCCGAAGCGGCGGGCAAGCTCAACGCCGTCCCCGCCAAATTGCCCAGCGAAATTGAACGGCTACAAACACAACTCAGAGAGCAACAGCGCGAGATTGAACGGCTCAAGCTGAAACTGGCGCAAGGCGGTGGTGGCAGCGAAGACCAGGTTGCCGAAATCAACGGTTTGAAAGTCCTCGTCCGCAAAGTCGAAGACCTTGGCAAAGACGGGCGCCGCCAACTCGCTGATTCGCTTTCGCGCAAAATTGCGCCGGGCGTCGTCGTTATCGGCGATGTGGTGGACGGCAAGGCTTCGCTGCTGGTGATGGTGTCGAACGATGCGCTTGGGCGGGTGCAGGCGGGCAAGATCATCAAAGCGTTGCCGGGCGTGCGGGGCGGCGGCAAACCGGATTTGGCGGAGGGCGGCGTTGAGTTGGATCAATTGGATGCCGCGTTGCAAACTGTTGTTAAAGCAGTTGAAGCAACGCTGGCTTGAAAAGGAGTTTTTATGTCAATGACTATTTCTGTGAGTGAACGCGTCGCGCATGAATTGCAGGGACTCAGCGACGCCAAGCTGCAACAGGTGGCGGACTTTGCGGCCTTTCTCAAACGACAAGAGCGCATCAATGAACTGGCGGAGTTGGAAGCGATAGACGACGAAACGCTCGCTAAACTTTATGCCGAGGCTGCAACAGAAGACCACGAATTGGCAGAGGCCGGATTGGCAGATTGCGTGCGCGGGTTGGAGAAAGAAGACCAGTTATGAACGTCAAGCGTGGTGAAATCTGGTTGGCTGATTTAGACCCGATCCAAGGCTCGGAACAAGCCGGGATACGCCCCGTTTTGATCTTGCAAAACAATCACATCAATCGGTTCACTACGACTATTCTGGCGATTCCACTGACCACAAATGTGCAACGCGCAGCATTGCCTACGGCAGTATTGATTGCCCAAGGCGAGGGCAACTTGATGAAAGATTCTGTGGCGCTTTGTCATCAAATGCGCGCGCTCGATGTCACGCGGTTGCGTCGCCGCTTTGGTCTCGTATCCGATGCGGTCATCGTAAAAATAGAAACCCGATTACTGTACGCACTTGGCATCAAGCTCACCCCGTAGTTTGGGCGGTTAACCAACCTGACAATTTAAGACTGACAATTGAAGGACGAAGAATGGCTGAAAAACTCAACCTCATCGAGCATCTCTCTTCCAAAGAAAAGAAACAGGGCTACGTCACCCAGATGTTCGAGACGATCTCGCCGAAGTACGATTTCATCACCCGCTTTCTGTCCTTCGGCATGGATGGCAACTGGAAGCGCGATCTGATTGAGATGCTGCAACTCAAAGGGCACGAGCGGGTGCTTGATTTGGCTTGCGGCACGGGCGACATTACCTTTGCCGAAGCGGCGCGCTTGCCACAAGGCGACGCCGTCGGCCTCGACATCACTAGCGGCATGATCAAAATCGCCAACGAGAAGCGCACGCAAATGGGCGTGAAAAACGTGCGTTTCGATCTGGCCGACATCATGAAAATGCCGTATCAGAATGCCGAGTTCGATCACGTCACGGCGGGCTATGCGTTGCGCAACGTGCCGGACATCCCTGGCGCATTACTCGAAATCAAGCGCGTGCTCAAACCGGGCGGGCGTTTCTTCTCGCTCGATTTTGGCCACCCGCCGGTCAAGCTTTACGACTGGGCCTATATCAATTATCTGATCGTCGTTGGCTCGCTCACAGGTATTGCGCTGCACGGCGACGCGGATGTGTATCGCTACATCCCCGAATCGCTCAAACGCTATCCGGGGCAGCGTGGCGTGGTGACGCAAATGCAAGACGCGGGCTTTGTGGATTGCGGCTACAAGCAATTCATGGGCGGCATTATGGCGATCAATTGGGGCACGAAGCCGAGCGCGTAACACCGAACATTTATGAATAATCTGGTTGCTTCCAATCTGACGCATCATCCGGGCCGCACCTTTGCCAGTGTCGTTGGCGTGTCGGTCGGCGTGGTGCTGGTCGTGCTGACCGTGGGCTTGGTGCGCGGCACCTTGCGCGAAGTTGGGCGGCGCGGTGCCAACACCGGCGTCGAACTCTGGTTGCGCGGAGCCGGGCAGGGACTCTCGCTGACTTCGGCGGATATGAATATCCCGCTGGCCGAGGTCGAGAAAGTGCGTGCCGTGCTGGGTGTCGCTTATGCCATGCCGGTGGGCCAAAGTCTGGAAATGGGTGGCAGTACGGGGCTGGGGATTCGCACCCTCGAAGGCATCAATTTTGATGAATTTGCCGCAGCCACTCAATTGCACATCATTGCCGGGCAGTCTTTGCCCGCGCGCGGCAATGTCGCCGTCATTGATTTCAAAGAGGCTGAGAGCAAGAAACTGAAAGTCGGCGATAAGATCACCGCTTTGCAGGGCCGTGAACTGACCATCGTTGGGATTTACGAACCGGAAATGGGCGCGCGTGTCAAAGTGCCGCTCGCTACCATGCAGGAGGCCTTAACGACCGGCGACAAATGTTCGATGATCTATATCAAATGCGCCAACCCCGCTGAACAGGAAGCTGTCGCCCAACGCTTGGACGCCTTATTCCCCGATTATCGCGTAATCTTCACGCGCGAATTGCCGCAGTTGTTTGCCACCGGGTTCAGCGGCTTCAATGTGTTTTTGAATGTCGTTGCGGGACTCGCGACGGTCATCAGCCTGCTGGTCATTCTCTTGACGATGTATTCGACCGTGACCGAACGCACGCGCCAGATCGGCATTCTGAAAGCGCTGGGCATGTCCAAAACGGACATCGCCGCTGTGTTTGAAACGGAGGCCTTGTTGATTAGCGCGTTGGGTGTCCTGCTAGGGCTAGCCATAGCCCTTACCGCGCGTTACTTTCTGGTCAACCAATTGAACTGGAAGATCGAATTGGAAACGGGCTACATCATCTATGCTTGTTTGGGTGGGTTGTTGAGCGGTGCGCTGGGCGCACTTTATCCAGCGTTGCGTGCCGCGCGGCAAGACCCGGTGGATGCGTTGAGTTACGAATGAGTGCGCTTGCCGCTGGCTTGATGCGCGGCGTAGACTGCCATTGGCACGAAAGAATCGTAGCTGGAGAAATTCGTTTATGACGACTGCTATCAGTGTGAGGGAACTTGAACATCCTTTGCCGCCGCAGGAGACACTGCCGACAATGTACGATCTGCCGTCGGAGGAGCTGGGGCAACTTGGTATGCCAGATTTATTTCACGAATGGCAAGCGCGTCTGCTCAGTGAGACCTTTCAGCCGCCCGGTTTTGCGCGCGAAGAAATTTTCACGGCCAGCGATCTCAATCTTTATTATGACGAACAGGGTAAGAGCCGCAGCCGTTGCAAACGCCCGGATTGGTTCGCCGTGGTCGGCTTGCCCAAAGAGAAATATCCGGGCATGCGGTTCAGTTATGTTGTTTGGGATGAGGCAGTGATTCCGCTGATCGTGGCCGAACTGCTTTCGCCAAGCACACAACGGAGTGATCTGGGGCAAGCACCTCGTGACGAGGACAACTCGCCGACGAAATGGGACGTTTACGAAAAATGGTTGCGCATTCCGTATTACGTCACTTTCAGCCGTTACACGGATGAGGTGCGCAGCTTTCGGCTGAAGAACCAACGCTATGAGGAAGTCGCGTTGGAAAACGGCATGCTCTGGGTGGCCGAGGCGCAATTGGGACTGGGCTTGTGGCGCGGGCGCTACCTTGGCGAAGAGCGACTCTGGTTGCGTTGGCGTGACCGCGCCGGAAATTGGATTCCCACGCCAGCCGAACGTGCCGAACAGGAACGCGCGCGCGCCGAACAGGAACACACGCGCGCCGAACAGGAACACGCGCGCGCCGAGCAGGAACGGCTAGCGAAAGAAGCCGCCCAACAACGCGCTCAACTGCTGGCCGCCAAACTGCGCGAGTTGGGCATTGATCCTGACCAACTCTGAACACTTCAGCCACGTGACGGTAACGCGATGAAAAAATACTCCCGCTGGCTGGCCTTGCTCTCAGCCCTGGGCGGACTCGCCCTTTTCCTTTACGTCATCAAGCAAACCGGCTTTGGCGAAATTCTGGCACGGGTGCGCGCGTTGGGTGCAGGGTTTCTGCTGATCCTGGCGATCTCATCAACACGGTATCTCTCGCGCAGTTTCGCTTGGCTGTTTTGCATGACGCCTGATGAACGCAAGGTCGGCGTGTCGAATCTGCTGCGCGCGCGGCTGGCCGGTGAGGCCGTCGGCGATCTGACCTTTGGGCCGGTCGTGGCAGAGCCGCTGCGACTGGTGGCGCTGGGCGACAAGCTGGCGTTGCGGTCGGGCCTGTCTTCGCTGACGGTCGAAAACCTGGCTTACACGGTGTCGAGTTGTTTGGTCGTCGTCGCGGGCGCAACCATGCTGCTAGCCAATTTTGGATTGGATGAATCGTTGCGCGGTGCCGTAGTGCTGGCGTTGGCCCTGGTCGTGATGCTGGGGGGCGCGTCGGTGCTGGCGATTGCCCAGCGTTGGAAGCTCGGTTCGTCAGCGCTGGCGTTGGCGGCTGACTTGGTTGTGCGCAAGGCTGCGCCACGCGCCTGGGTAGAAAAACAACTTGATGAATTGCGCCTATTGGAAGATTACGCCTTCGACTTTTACGCCAAACGCAGACGCGATTTTTTGCTGGTCGGCTTGTGCGAAGCCTTCTTTCACCTCGGCGGGATTGCCGAAATCTTCACGACGATGCGCCTGATCGGCTACGAACTGACGCTGGTGACGGCTTTCATGCTCGAATCCATCAACCGGGCGCTGAACATCGCCTTCATCTTCGTGCCCGCATTGGTGGGTGTGGACGAAGCCGGAACGGGCCTCGTTACCGAAGCGCTGGGCTTTGGCCGACCGGCGGGCGTGGCGTTGGCGATCATTCGCAAGATTCGCATGTTCTGCTGGATTGGCGTCGGCCTATTGCTGCTGGCCGCAAGCCGGAGAAAGCCCTGAGAAAATGATGCGGCGGCTGATCGTTAATGCCGCGCGTGAAACGGAGTTGCACCTGCTGATAGACCCTGAAATCCGCGCTTTTGTGACCGCGCAAAACATCGCATTGATCCACTTCGGCCAATTGAAACCCGCGTTTTGACAAGCCTCCGTGATGCCTCGTACACTGCCCATTCCTTACTAGACAATCGAATTTTACCGAGAACTACATGGCTTTAGAACATACAGATTCCAAGCGCCCTTTCATCGGCATCACCACGCGGCTGAATCTCGCCGAGAGCACGTTTTATTTGCGGCGTTACTATGCCGAAGCCATCGAAGCCACAGGCGGCGTGCCGCTTTACATCCCTTTGATTCCCAATCGCGAATATCTGGGCGCGCTGGTCGAACGGCTGGACGGCTTGCTGCTTTCCGGCAGCAACAGCGACGTTGACCCGGCGCAATATGGCGAAGAGCCGCATCCGCGCCTGGGGCCGGTCATCCCTGAACGCGATAGCGTGGATTTGCTGCTGTTGGATTTGGCCGAAAAGCGCAAACTGCCGGTGCTGGGGATTTGCTTCGGCATGCAATCGCTGAATGTTTCGCGCGGCGGCTCACTCTTCCAGGACATTGATTCGCAGGTGCCCAACGTGCTCAAACACGAACAGGGTATGCCGGTGGATCGCCCTTCGCATTACCTCAAGCTGGAAGGTGATTCATTGCTGGCGCACCTGGCGGGCGGCAAAACTATCCGCGTCAACAGCACGCATCATCAGGCCGTCAAAGAAGTCGGGCGTGATTTGCGCGTGATTGCGACCTCCTCCGACGAGGTCATCGAAGCCATCACCGATACGCGGCCCGACCGCTTCGTGCTGGGCGTGCAATGGCATCCCGAAATCGGCTGGGAGCGCGATCAGTTTTCGCACGCGATCTTTGCGCGCTTTGTCGAAGCGGCAGGCAAAAGCAAGCAGTAATCCGACTATGAACCAACGCTCCAAATTCACCATCACCCTGCTTTCCACCGCACATCTCGTGCTCGATTCTTATTCGAGTTTTATCTTTCCGTTGCTGCCGCTGCTGGCCGTCAAGCTCGCGCTGAAACCGGCGCAGATCGGCATGTTGACGCCGACGCTGATGATTACGTCATCGCTGATGCAGCCGGTTTACGGCATGCTTTCGGATCGCTATCTGAAACGTTCGATGGCGGTGTTTGGGCCGTTGATCGCGGCAGTCTTTCTCTCCTGCATCGGTTTGGCAACCAGCCTGCCGATGTTGCTGGCGATTGTGATTTGTGGCGGCATCGGCATTGGCTCGTTCCATCCGCAAGGCGCGGCCATCGTTGCGCGCGCGGCGGCGGCGGAGGGCGGCAAACATCAGGGCATGGTGATGTCGGTATTCTCTTCGACGGGCACAGTCGGCTATGCATTGGGGCCGCTGATCATTGCCTTGGTCGTGAGTCGCTTTGGCCTGGAACATAGCTGGTACACGTTGGGCTGGGGCTTGCTGATGTGGGCGCTGATGTTCAAATACTGCCCGCCGCTTGAACAGGTCACGCGCCACGCCGATGCGCCTTCGCTGCGCATGGCTTTGCGAGCGGTGTGGGTGCCGCTGACGCTGTTGTATTTCGCCGTTGTGCTGCGTTCGGCGGTCTCAGTCAGCGTGCAAACCTTCCTGCCCTTCGCCTTGAAAGACAGCGGCCTGACGACCACGCAAGTCAGTTGGGTGCTGGCCGGATTTCTTTTCTTTGGCGGCTTGGGCGGATTCTTTGGCGGCGCGTTGGCGGATCGGTTGGGCGCACGCCGCGTGTCGCTGGTGTCAATGTTGCTGGCGACACCGTTGTTGCTGGCGGCATTTTCGGCAGCCGGCCCGGCACGGTATGGGTTGTTGCTGGCGGGCGGCACGCTATTGAATTTGCCGATTCCGATCAGCGTCGTGATGGCGCAACGCTTGGTGCCGGGCGGCGCGAGCACGGTCTCGGCCTTAGTGATGGGCTTTGCCTGGGGTGCGGGCGCTTTGCTGGCGCCGGTCACGGGTTATTTGAGTGAACATGTTGGCTTCATACAAGCGTTGACGGTGATGAGCACGCTGCCGCTGGTTTCAGCGCTTTTGCTTTGGTTTTATCCGAAAGATGCAGCGCGCGCCGTTGCGTCCCAGGCACAAGAAGCATTAGCAATGGGTGATTGAATTTAGAATTTGAGATTTGAGATTGAGTAACTATGTTTTGGAGACGAAAAAAAAGTAGCGATTTCATTTCGCTAGGATTGAACGATTACACGCCGTCAGCCGAGCCGCTCGCGGAACCTGTGGTGGAATCTGTGGCAGAAGCGGCGGCGCTTCCGCCAGTTGCGTCAATACCGGTTATTGCTGGACTCGAGGATGAAGTAGGCGAACCGACAATACGGGTTGAACCGACGATCGTCGCGCCGGTTTTGGTGAAGCCCGTAGCTGTCGTTCCGGTTGTGCCGCATGTGGAGATTGTTCCAACCGCGCCGCTCGCCACGCCAGCGCCTAATGAGATTGAAGAGGAAGAGCGCGGCTTCTTCCAGCGCTTTCGCAAAGCCGTCAGTGCCACGCGCGAGAATCTGACCACGCGGCTGGAAGATGTCGTCAAAGGCAAGAAAGAAATTGACGCCGCGACGCTCGACGAGTTGGAAGAGGCGCTGATCGGCGCGGACATCGGCATTCAAACCACGCTCGAAATCCTGGACGACGTGCGGCAAAAGGTCGCGCGTCACGCGCTCAGCGATGCTGACGAACTCAAGCGCGTCATCAAACAGCACTTGCTCGACATTCTCGAACGCGCCGCCAAATCTCGCGGCGTCGCCGCCGAAACCGCCGTGCCCGATGATGTGCGTCCCTACGTGCTGATGGTCGTCGGCGTCAACGGCGTCGGCAAAACCACCACCATCGGCAAACTGGCCCAACGCATCAAGGCCGAAGGCAATGACGTGCTGATCTGCGCTGCCGACACCTTCCGCGCTGCCGCTTCGGATCAACTGGCGATCTGGGCCGACCGCGCGGGCGTGCCGCTGATTCAACAGAAACAAGGCACCGACCCGGCGGCGGTTTTGTTCGATTCGTTGAAAGCCGCCAAGGCGCGCAATGCCGACGTGCTGATCGTGGATACCGCAGGACGGCTGCACAACAAATCGAACCTGATGGCCGAACTGGAAAAGATGAAGCGCGTGGCGGGCAAGGAAGTGAAAGGCGCACCGCACGAAACTCTGTTGGTTGTAGACGCAGTGACCGGGCAGAACGGTTTGAGCCAGGCGCGCGAATTTTTGAAAGCTGCGCAAGTGACTGGCTTGGTGCTGACCAAACTGGATGGCACAGCCAAAGGCGGCATCGCGGTGGCGATTGCGAAGGAATTAAGTCTGCCGATTCGCTATTGCGGGATTGGCGAGCAGGCGGATGATTTGGTAGTTTTTGACGCGCGCGCGTATGTGGATGGCCTGTTCGAATAGCAGTCAATGACCGATCCCGATTTCATTCAGCTCACCTTGGACTTGGCCGCGCAAGGCTCAGGCTTGGTCAGCCCCAATCCGCTCGTCGGTTCGCTCGTCGTTAAAGATGGTGCGATTGTCGGGCGCGGCTTTCATCGTTACGCCGAATTCAAACACGCCGAAGTCTGGGCGCTCGAAGAAGCAGGCGCGCAGGCCCGAGGCGCGACGGTTTACGTCAACCTCGAACCTTGTTCGCACCAGGACGCGGACAAACGCACGCCGCCCTGTGTGCAGGCGTTGATTGATGCAGGCGTCAAACGGGTCGTTGCGGCGATGGTTGATCCCAATCCGCGCGTGAACGGGCGCGGCTTTGCGCAGTTGCGCGCCGCTGGTATCGAAGTCGAGGTCGGCGTATTGAACGAAGCCGCGCAACGCTTGAACGAGAAGTTCATCAAATTCGTCACGACCGGGTTGCCGTTCGTGCTGATGAAAACGGCCTGCTCGTTGGATGGCCGCATCGCTACACACACGGGCGAGAGCAAGTGGATTACAGGCGAGGCGGCGCGCGCGGCTTCGCAAGCGTTGCGGCACGAGTGCGACGCCATTCTGGTGGGGATCGGCACGGTGCTGGCCGATGATCCGGCGTTGACCGACCGCACCGGCTTGCCGCGGCATCGTCCGCTCACCCGCGTGGTGTTGGATTCAAACCTGCGCCTGCCGCTTGAATCACAATTAGTGCAAACCGCGCGCGTCACGCCGCTCATCGTGTTTACCAGCGCGAACAAAACCGGGCAGCAGGCGCAATTGGTTGCCGCCGGCGTGCAGCTTGTTCGGGTTGCACGCGGCATTGATGGTTTGGATTTGCCGCAAGTTCTGCGCGAATTGGGGCAGCGGCAAATCACCAGCTTGATTGTCGAAGGCGGCGCGGACGTGGCGGGTTCGTTTGTGCAACAACGCCTGCTCGATAAAGCGAGTTTCTTTCTCGCGCCGAAACTGCTCGGCGGGCGCGCCGCTTATCCGGCCATCGGCGGCGCAGGCTTTGCCCGTTTAGATGACGCCCTGCAACTGTGCGACATCACCATCCAGCAGCACGGCGCGGACCTTGAATTGACCGGCTATCCGATTGCAGATTGAGGATTGCAGATTGCGGACTGCCCCAATCTGCAATCCTCAATCTGCAATCTCCAATCTCAAATCTGCAATCAAACAATGAAAGCAAAACGCAGCCTCGGACAAAACTTTCTCGTTGATACGGACTATCAACAACGCATCCTCAATGCCGTGCAACCACGCGCTGGCGAGACAATCATCGAAATTGGCCCTGGACATGGCGCTTTGACGGAAGGGCTGGTCAACAGCGGCGCAGCAGTGTTGGCCGTCGAATTGGATCAAGAATTGATTCCGGCCTTGCACCATCAATTCGCCGCGCACGAGAACTTTCGCATGCTGGCTGCCGATGCGTTGAAAGTCGATTTCTGCGTGGCGATTGCGCCTGCGACGTCGGCGCGCGTCGTCGCCAATCTACCCTACAACGTTTCAACGCCGATCATTCAACACATGTTGGTGCAGCGTTATTGCCTGCGCGAATTGACCGTGATGTTGCAGCGCGAAGTCGTCGAGCGCATGACGGCTGAACCCGGTGGCAAGGAATACGGCGTGCTGTCGGTGCTGGTGCAGTTTTATTGCGAGGCCGTGCATCTCTTCGACGTACCGCCGGGGGCCTTCCGCCCGATTCCCAAAGTCTGGTCGAGTGTGGTGCGCTTGACGGTGCACGAAACCCCAGTGGTTGCGGTGCGCGATGAGGCGTTGTTTATCGAATTGGTCAAAGTGCTGTTTGCCCAGCGCCGCAAGACGATTTACAACAATTTGCGGGCGGGGCGCGCGCGCCTGGGGCTGGCAGATGAAGCCGCCATCGAGATGGTTTTAAGTGCCGCCCAGCTTGATCCACGCCGCCGTGGCGAAACGCTCTCGCTGACAGAAATTGCCGTGTTGGCCGATCAGGTGCCGGCGCACAATCCTAGCCCTGGCTCGTAAAATTTCTGTTTCGGTGGCGCTGCCACCCGTACCCAGCCACGTGCATCTGTTTTATACTGCGCGCCGAGGGAAGCCCAAACCAAATCACAGGAGAACATCATGAAAACTACGAGCAAACCTACGCCCGCCAATGTCGCGCTGCTCATCGCGACCAAGAAGGGCGGCTTTATTTTGCGCGGCGACGCGAAGCGCCGTGGGTGGGAGTTGAACGGGCCGCACTTTTTAGGCCACATCGTCCATCACATCATGCTTGATCCGCGCGACGGCAAGACGCTGTTGCTGGCGGCCAAAACCGGGCATCTCGGCCCGACCGTTTTTCGTTCGACCAACTTTGGCAAAACGTGGAAAGAAGCCGCCAAACCACCCGCCTTTCCCAAAGCGCCCGAAGGCGAGAAGGGCCGCGCTGTTGATCACGTCTTTTGGCTGACGCCCGGCCACGCCAGCGAGCCGAACGTCTGGTACGCCGGGACTTCGCCGAAAGCTCTGTTTCGTTCAGAGGATGGCGGCGTTAGTTGGGAACCAGTTTCCGGCTTCAACGACAACCCGCTGTACCCGCAATGGAGCGGCGGCCCCGGTGACGGCACGCCCGATGGGCCGAAGCTGCATTCGGTGATTGTGGATGTCGCCGATCCGAATCATCTTTACCTTGGCATGTCCGGCGGCGGTGTGTTTGAAAGTACCGACAAAGGCGCGAACTGGCAGCCGCTCAACGCGGGTTGCGAAGCCAATTTCATGCCCGATCCTTATCCCGAATACGGCCAGGACCCGCATTGTATGCGGCAGCATCCGCTCAATCCGGACGTGCTCTATCAGCAAAACCATTGCGGCATTTACCGCATTGAACGCCCCAGCAACACTTGGGTGCGCATCGGCATGAAGATGCCCAAAAAGATCGGTGACATCGGCTTCCCGATGGTTTTGCACCCGCGCGATCCGAATACGTGTTGGGTTTTTCCGATGGATGGCACGCAGGTCTGGCCGCGCACTTCGCCCGGCGGCAAACCGGCGGCGTATGTGACACGCAATGCGGGCAAGACCTGGCAGCGACAGGATGTTGGCTTGCCGCCAGAAAACGCCTGGTTCACCGTCTTTCGCCAAGCCATGACAGCGGATGCTTGTGACCCGGTTGGGTTGTATTTCGGCAATACCGCTGGCGAGATTTGGGCCAGCACGAACGAAGGCGAGAAATGGTCGTGCATCGCGCGCCATTTGCCGCACATTTACGCGGTCGAAGCCACCACAGTGAAGTAGTTGGGAGTGAATATGAAAGTGCACATTCCGAGTCCCTTGCTTTCGTATACGCAACAGCGCGCCGATGTCGAAGCCGCTGGCGCAACGGTCGCAGAACTGCTCGATGATCTGAATCGTCAGTTTCCCGGCCTGCGCTTTCGGATGATTGATGAGCAGGACGCGATTCGCCAGCACATGCGCATCTTCGTCAACGGCGAGCAGATTGACGGCTTGGCGGCGCCCTTAACACCTGTAGATGAGGTGTATATCTTGCAGGCGTTGAGTGGCGGGTGAGAACGTTGCTGCGGTACGAGGAGCGGTAGCGACTTGGCAACTCGGCAGGTTGCATATGCCGGAGCACCAAGTCGCTACCGCTCCTCGTACCGCATAAGCCCATAACCCTGCACCTATTTTTAGAACATTTGGTGCGTATGAACTACGCGCATAAACTGAATCCCGATTCCTGAATCCTGACGACTGTTTGCTAGAAAGTCGTCAGGATTCAGGAATCGGGATTCAGTTGTTCTCTCATTGGTCGGCATCCCTAAGCCAGCTTGACCGAAATCAGCTTCGAGACGCCGGGGTCCTCCATCGTCACGCCATACAGCGTGCGCGCCACTTCCATCGTGCGTTTGCTGTGGGTGATGACCATGAACTGAGTGAACTGGCTCATCTCCATGATCTTGTCCGAGAAGCGCCCGATGTTCATTTCATCCAGCGGCGCGTCCACCTCATCGAGCAGGCAGAAGGGGCTGGGGCGATATTTGAAGATGCCCATGACCAACGCGATGGCGGTCATGGCTTTTTCGCCGCCGGAAAGCAGCAGCACGTTTTGCAGCCGTTTGCCGGGCGGTTGCGCGATGATCTCAATGCCGCTTTCCAAAATATCGCTCTCGTCAATCAAGCGCATCTCGCCCTGGCCGCCGCCGAACAATTCCACGAACATCTGCTTGAAGTTCTCGTTGATTTGCGTGAAAGCGTCGCGGAAGCGTTCGCGCGAGCGGTGCTTGATTTCAGTAATCGCCGCCAGCGTATCGGCCATCGCCTTTTCGATGTCGGCTTTTTGCGTAGTTAGGAAAACGAAGCGTTCCTCAATCTCGCCCAGTTCCTGCAAGGCCATCATGTTGACCGGGCCGAGCGCCTCAATCTTGGCGCGCAATTCGTCCAAGCGCGCTTTGGCGACGACCAGATCAAAGTCTTCGGGAACAGTCCAGAAGGTGGGCCAGGCATCGGTTTGGCTTTCGCCTTCCTCGTCATCTCCATCGAGAGTGAGGCTAATGAGCGTTGGTGCAGCCTCAGTTTCAGCAGCGGAATCTTCTCCTTCGCCTTGTTGTCCAGCTTGTTCCAGCCGTTCAACGACTTCGCCAATCTGCTCGCCCAGTTCGTTGTAACAAAGCGTCGAGAGATGTTCGAGGTCGCTGGATAGTTTGGCGCGTTCGATCTCGCGTTGGGCGCGCTCTTCGCGGGCTTGCGTAGCGGCGTCGCGGGCGGCGCGCAATTGCAAGTCTAGGGTTTCGACCTGTTCGCGCGCGGCGTTCATGATCTGGCTGCGTTCAGTGAGTTCGGCGTTGAAGCGCGTCTGCTCGGCCAACAATTCCGTTGACTGTTCGGCGATGTTCTCAATGCTGGCGCTCAACTGGTTGGCTTGTTCGTCGGCTTCGACAGCCTCCAGGCGCGTGCGGTCGAGGCGGTTGCTCAAGTCGCTGGTTTCGTTTTCCAGGCGGCGCAAATCGTTTTGCATGCCGCGACGGCGTTCGGTCTTGGCCGCGAATTCGGCGCGGCGGCGCGAAAGTTCCTGCGTGCGTTGTTCCGCGAGGCGGCGCAATTCGGCCAATTCGTTTTGGGCGGCGGCGACGACCTCATTGGCGGCGGCGTGCGCCTGTTCGGTCTCGCTGGTTTGCGTGGCGGCTTGTTGCAGTTTGCGGTCAAAGTCGGCGAGTTCCTCTTGTGCCTGGGCGGTTTCGGTTTCGACAACGCGGATGTAAGTGGACGTGCGTTCGCGTTCACGTTCGGCCTGTTGCAACTGTTCGCGTTCGACGGCGAGGCGTTTTTCCAGTTGCCGCAACTCGGCGTCGAGTGCGTTGCGGCGTTCGGTCAGGTGGTTGATGAGTTGGTTGAGTTCGCGCAACTCGGTTTCCGCCGCGTTGACCTGCTCGGAAAGCGTGTCGAGTTGTTCATCCAACGCCACGATCTCGCGTTTGAGCGCGAGCACGCCGGTGCCTTTTTCGCTGCCGCTGCCGCCGGTGACGAGGCGGCCCGCGATGATGCGTTCGCCCGAACGCGTAAGCGAAACCAGCGCCGCACCGCTGCCGTTGTTATTCGTGGCCGCCTGCCGCGCTAGTTCTATGGCCTGGGCCGTGTCGTCCACGATTTTGGCTTGGGCCAAGCCGGGCAGCGCGAGTTTGAAGGCTTCGGCGTAATCGGGTCGCAAGCCGAGCAGGGAGTTAAGCGTGCGATGGCCGTTGGCTTCGTGACCATTGGCGGACGGGGGCGCGCTGGATTCGGTGTGGTTGCCGACGACGAGGAAAGTCGCGCGGCCACCGCCTTCGGCTTTGAGAAATTCGATGGCGTTGATGGCGTCTTCATAGCTGGGCACGACGACGTATTGCAGTTCGTCGCGCAAACCGGCTTCGATGACGGTTTCAAATTCGGGCGCGACCTGCACGAAGTCGGCCAGCGTGCCCAACGTGCGAAAACCTGGCTGCTGGTTTTGCATCAGCAACTGGACGGCTTCGGAAAAGTAGGTGCGGCGCTCGTCGAGTTCTTGCAGCGATTTCAAGCGCTGTTCGGCAGTCGTCAAATTGCGTTGCAGCGCATTGAGCGCGGCCTGCTTGGTTTCGCGCGTTTGGCGGTGTTGATTGAGTTGGGCGGTGACGTTGCTGAGTTCCTCCGCCGTGTTTTGTTGTTGCAGCGTCGTTTCTTCAAACTTGAGGCGCAACTCGGCGCTGCGCTCTTCGGCAGCCTGGGCTTGCGTGACGGCGCGTTCGCGTTCGGTGGCGAGGCCTTGCAAGCGGGTTTGCGCACGTTCGACCGCTTCGGTGAATTGGCGCTTGAGTTGCCGCCAGCGTTCGAGCGTAGTCGTGTTTTCGTAAAGTTGTTTGCGCGCGTCTTCGAGCTTACCTTCGGCACCAGAGTCACGGTCGGCCAGGGCGCGATGCTCAGCCTCGGCATCCAGCAATGCTTTGCTCTCGGCGTTGATTTCCTGTTCAACGGTGCTGAGTTGGGTGCGCAAGCGGGCGGCTTCCTGCGTGATGAAATCGTTGCGTTCGCTGATGGCGGCCTGATCGCGGGCGAATTGCTGGGAGCGTTGCCCCAACGATTGCAATTGCTGCGTCAGATAAGCGTGTTGCTGCTTGGCGCGTTCGACTTCCAGATCAATGGCGGAAGCCTCCTGCCGCGTGGCGTTGAGCGCATCTTCAGCCGCGCGCGCCTGTTGCGCGGCTAGGGCTTGGGCCTCTTCCTGCGCGGCGATTTGCGCGGCGGTTTCGGTTTCGCGCGCGGCAATTTCAGCAAGGCGGGTTGCGAGCGCGCCGCTGCTGTTGCGCATCGTGCGGTAATCCACGACGAAAACAGCGCGCATCAGATCGCGCGATTCCTGGCGCAGTCGTTGATAGCGGCGCGCCTTTTGGGCCTGGCGTTTCAGGCTATTTTGCTGGCGCTCGACTTCGAGCAGGATGTCGGTGACGCGCGCGAGATTAGTGCGCGTGGCGTCCAGCTTTAACTCGGCCTGATGCTGGCGCATTTTGAATTTGGCAACACCGGCGGCTTCTTCGATCAGCGAACGACGGTCGAGCGGTTTGGCCGACAGCACTTGGCCGATGCGACCCTGTTCGATGATGGCGTAGTGTGCGCCGCCCAAGCCTGTGCCCGAAAACAAATCTTGAATATCGCGTAGGCGGCAGGCGCGGCCATTCATCTCGTATTCGCTCTCGCCAGTGCGGTACAGACGGCGGCCCACGGTGATGCGTTCGCCTTCGTGGTAAAGGCGCGCAGTTTCTTTGCTGGCGACTTTGCGCGGCTTGGCCTGTTTCTTTTTCTCTGCTGCGCTTTCGGCTTCGGCGGGCGTTGCTTCGGCCAGGAGCGGCGCTTCGCCTGTGGGGGCTTCAATCGAAGCCGCGCCAGATTCAAGCGTTTCATCTACCGATTGTTCAGTGGCGTGCGTGGCGATGTCAGCGGCGTGTTCGCGTTCGGCTTTGGCGCTGAGGGCTTCATTGACGTCTTCGGAAGAGGGTTTGCCGATGTCAGAGCGAATCTCGAAAGTCGCGGTGACGACCATCGTCAACATGACTTCGGCCATGCCTGAAGGTTGGCGGTTGCGGCTGCCAGTGAAGATGACGTCTTCCATTTTGCCGCCGCGCAGTGATTTGGCGCGTTGCTCGCCAATCACCCAACTGATTGCATCGGCCACATTCGATTTCCCACAGCCGTTGGGGCCGACGACGGCGGTGATGCCGTGTTCGTCAAAGACGACTTCGGTCGGGTCACAAAACGACTTGAACCCTTGGATAAAAAGTTTCTCGAATCTGAGCATTGTGAGTTGTTAAAAAAGAAGGGGGACAAAATTGCCGAATGCACAAGTAATGGTGTCCGGCTGTTAAGGCGGCAGAATATAGAGTTGCTAGAGGGGATTGTCAAACTGAGGCTTTTGCGCCGGCAAACCCAGGCGATGGCGCGACCGGAGGGGCCTTGATGACGCCATCGCCCATTCTCACCAGCGTTTTATTGCCGGTCTTTGAACTTGTCATTGAGCCGCGTGTGCTTGCTGCTCAGGTCAACGGGTTTGCCGTTGATGAACACGTGCTTGACGCGCGTGCGCAATTCCAGCGGGTCGCCATCGGTGACGATCAGGTTGGCGATTTTGCCTACTTCCAGACTGCCAACCAATTTATCAATACCGAAGATTTGCGCTGGATAGATCGTGACGGCTTTCAGGGCTTCTTCTTTCGGCAAACCAAAGGCCGCCGCCGTGCCCGCGTGGAAAGGTAGCAGGCGCACGTCGGTCGCCGTGTCCGTGGTCGTGATGCAGAACTTCACGCCTGCCTTGTGCAACACGGCGGCGCGCGCGTAGGGCATATCGTAAGGGTCGTCTTCTTTGTCTGGCAGATCGAGCACCGCGCCGAGCACGACGGGAACGTTTTTGGCTTTCAGTTTGTCGGCGACCTGATAGGCGTCTTCGCCGCCGTGAATGATGAGTTTGAGTTTGAACTTGTCGGCCAGTTCGAGCGCGCCTTCGATTTCGCGTTTGCCGCTGGCGTTGACCAGCACAGGGACTTCGCCTTTGAGCACCGGCAGCAAGGCTTCCAGGCCGAGGTCGGTCGGATGCGCGGGCAAGCTCTTGTCGCGGGCGCTGGCTTCGCGTGCTCTCTGATATTCCTGCGCGGCTTCGAGTTTCTTGCGCAATTCCTCGACGCGGCGTTCGCGTTGTTGCCGCGCAGCATCGTTGGTGCCCACGTTGAAGCCGCCACCGAAACCGCCACCGCGCCCGCCGAATCCGACCGTCGGATAGACGACGTGCATGGCCGCCGGAGCCGTCAGCTTCATCTCTTGCGGCGTCCAGCCATCCAGATTGATGAACGCGCACTGGCCCGAAATCAGGCCGCCTTGCGGGCAGGTGAGCACGGTCGTGACGCCATTGGTGCGTGCAACGGCAATCGCTTCGCTGTGCGGGTTGACGGCGGTCAGCGCCTTGACGTTCGGATTGAAGTCGCCCAGTTCGGTGGTGTCCACCGTGCCCGGCGCGCCCTGGCCGACCTCGACCAGACCCATCGTCGTATAGGTGTCAATCATGCCCGGATAGACCGACAGGCCCGTGGCGTCAATCTGCTTGGCATTGGCCGGAATCGTGACGTTTGCGCTGAGTGCGGCAATCTTGCCGTCTTTGATGATGAGGGTGCCGCGCGGAATCGTTTCACCCGTGACGGTGACGATGCGGGCGTTGCGGATGGCGATGACGCCGTTGTCAGTTTTGGTTTGCGCCGTGCCAGGAAGCATTAGCAAGGCGCTGAACACGAGTGCAAGAATGCAGCTTTTCATGGAATCGTTCCTGTGTATGGTGATGCGCACCTATGCCCGCCAACGTATGGCAGGTGTGTGGCGAGTGACAGTGTTAGTGGTTGCCGTTGTGTCCGTTTGTCCGAAAGGCGATGTAACGATCAACCGTGTCAGACAAGCGATCCAGTTTAGCGTCCAGCAGCGCCAAGCTGGCTTCGAGACGGTCAAGCCGTTTATGTCCGTCGGCATTGTTCAGCGCGGCCTGTATCAGCAGTTGCGCGGTGCGATTTAGCGCGTTCTCAAGCTCCTCATTTTTCAGGTCTTGGTGAAACTGCTTTTCCGAAAGCCTTTCGAGGATCTGCTCGGCATCGAAGTGTTTGCTAGCGTGCCGCTCAAGAGTTTGGCTGACATCCGCCTCGTGATTCGAATGCCATTCAAGGGTTCGTTCCATCCGCACCAGCCGTTCTTCAGCTTCTTCCTGTCTATGCGACCAAGCCGCGTTGGTTGCTGCTTGTAGGGTCAATAACACTTTTTGCTGCTCAGCCATTCCTTCAACCGTCACGGTCAGCGCATTTAAGTGAACCGTAGCAGATGCAAGTGTGGCTGTGATTTCTTCATGTGTCATACGACCTCCTGGCTGAATTTGCTGGACGCGCGGCGCCACGCTAGTTTTCCTTGCGCCCCTTCATCTTGCCGTGAATGTGTCCATCCAGCTCGTCCTCGCTCAAGGTCGGGATGAACGCGGGCGAAGTTTGCACGGGTTGCGACGGCAAATTCAGCTTCTTCTCTTTCTCGATCAGGTCTTTCTTTTCTTTGGCGAGCAACTCGCGGCGTTGCACGTCCTGCTTGCGGTCGAAATAGACTTCGCCTTCGATCATCGTTACTTCGGGGCGCGCATAGACGCTGAAGGGATGCGCGTTGAAGAGTACCAGATCGGCGTCTTTGCCCACGTCAATGCTGCCGATGCGGTTGTCCAGCCGGATTTGTTTGGCCGGGTTGAGCGTCACCAGTTGCAGGCATTGCTCTTCGGTCAGATTGCCGTAACGCAGCATCTTGCCCGCCTCTTGATAGAAACGGCGCGCGTGTTCGTTGCTGTCCGAGTGGATCGAAACCACGATGCCTTTGCCGGTCATGATCGCGGCGTTGAAAGGAATCGCATCGTAGGCTTCCATCTTGTAGCCCCACCAGTCGGGCAGGATCGAAGCCGACGCGCCGTGCTTGGCGATTTCGGGCGCGACTTTGTAACCTTCCAGCGTGTGTTGCAGCGTGTGCACCTGGATGCCGAACTCTTCGCACAACTTCATCAGCATCATGATTTCATCGGCGCGGTAGCAGTGCGAATGAATATCAATCTTGCCTCTGAGTACGTCGGCCATTGCTTCCAATTTCAGATCACGGCGCGGCGGCAACGGGTTTTCGCCGCGCGCTTTGGCGGCCTCATAGGCATCCCACGTCTGCTTATATTCGCGGCCTTGCGTGAAGGCTTCGCGGATGACTTCTTCGACGCCCATGCGCGTGGCGGGGTAGCGGCGCGTCGCACCGGGGAGAGCAGGCGAATTGGAACGCTTCGGGTTTTCGCCCAGCGCGAATTTCATCGTGCGCGGGCCATCCGCCACGAACATTTCTTCGGCGGACTTGCCCCATTTCAATTTGATGATGTTGTTCTGGCCGCCGATGGCGTTGGCGCTGCCGTGCAATTGGTGGATGGTCGTCATGCCCCCGGCGAGTTGGCGATAGATGTTGATGTCGGTGTCGTTGACGACATCGCGCATCCTGACCATCGCGGTGACCGACAGCGAGCCTTCATTGATCGAATCAAGCGCGGTGTGCGAGTGCGCATCCACAAAACCAGGCGTGACGTACATGCCGGTCGCGTCAATCTCTTTGGCGCCCGCGCCGGCTTTGACTTCGGCGGCTTTGCCGACGGCGGCGATCTTGCCATTGCGGATCAGGATCGAGCCGTTTTCAATCGTGCCGTGCGAAGCGGTCATGATGGTCGCGTTCTTGATCAGGATTTCGCGGTCTTGGGCAAAAGCAGACATCGCGAACATTGCCAGACAGAGCGTCAAAAAGAACAGTCTTGCTTTGGTCATCATCATTTACCTCGGATTGAACATTGCCGTTGAAGGGCGCTCAACTGACTCTGGTGTAGTCAGCTTGGACAGCCAAATCTTCGGTACCATCGGGTGCACAATTGTGCATGAGCATCTGCAATTCATTGTCAGAACGTTTTGCGATTGTGATGCGCCAGCCCCAATCCGGGCCGGGTGGGGCGGGGTATGAACCGCGCACTTCAATTGTTCCGTTTTCGTGAAGCGAACCTTGGCAAGTCAGCACGCCGCCGCTTTGGTGCCACGAATCCACCCAGCCCGCTGTCGTCACGCCGCTGGTTGCGGCATGCGCCAACAACAGGAAACCCTCGTGCGGCGTGCCCTCGTGGCTCCAGGTATATTTGAAGGTCAGGCATTTGCCGTTCGCTATTGCCTGGACCGACATCTGCCCGGCGGAATTGAAATCAGAAGGCGTCAGCCAACTCAGATGAAGCAGGTTGTTGCCCGCCCATTCACCTACCAGCTTTGCTTGAAGCTCACTCAGTTGCATGACGGATATTCCTAGCTCTTTTGAGCCGCCTGGGCGCGTTGCCGGTCAGTCGCGTGCAAGCCCAATTTCACGTGCGTGACTTTCGTAATCGAGAGCACGACTTGATCTACGTCTTTGACCGAATACCACGGCCCGATGGCGACGTGCACCATCTGATCGTCAGCGCACCAAGCCTCGACATTTTCCAAGTCAATCGCGTGAGCGATGTAATCAACATTCGCTTCCGGCGGCAATTCCAAGACGACCGAACAACGCTCATCAGCGGCTAACTCTGTCCCCCACGCGCAACGAATACCGACCGTTTCCGCCAAGCCATTCGCGATGTCCTGGGCGACCGCGGCCAACGCTTGCCGCGTCGCGTGAAAGAGCTGCGTTTGCGCCCACGGCACCATTGAACCGACCGGCTTCTCACTGCCGAAGGCGGGCACCTGCGCCAGCACCGGCGGAATGCGCCAGGCCATCAACTTGTTCCCTCTGACTGGCGAACCGCCATCAATGGCGAGTTCTCAGAAGGTTTCCCAACGCCCGCGAAAACGGCTCATGGCTAGTTCGGCTTCCTCGTTCCGGTGAAGCTGGAAGACTGGCCTTCAGCCGCAAAAGAGCCACTGATCGAATCGCCCGTGATCTTGGCCGTCGCTGCGACTTCCAACTGTTGGCCTTGCACGTTGAGCGAAAACCCGAAACTGACGTCATTGCCGCTGACCACACCATTCTTGAGCGGCGCGGTGCCAAAGGGCGTCGTGATTTCGCCGCTCAGATTCGAGCCGGACTGATTGATTTTCAAAGTGCCTTGAATCTGGCCTTCGGGCGCATTGATCGTGAGTTCCCAACTGCCCGTCGCCAACGCCGCGCCGCCGTTCGGCGCGCCACCGGGGCCACGTCCACCACCAGGCCCGCCGCGTCCGCCAGGGCCACCAGGGCGCGCGGGTTCAACCGCTTTGATCTCGAATGGTTTGCCGTCCACAAAGACGTGTTTGATCTTCGTGTCTTTGTTAAACAGGTCGCCGCTGGCCACGACCAGATTGGCGATCTTGCCTTTCTCGATGCTGCCGAGTTGTTCGGCGACGCCAAAGATTTCAGCCGCGTTGATCGTCAGCGCTTTGAGCGCGGCTTCTTTCGGCAAGCCAGCCTCAATCGCGCGCGCCGCATTGGCCAGATAATCCGCCGGGCGCGTCAACGTGCCCGAATTGAAAGCAAAGCGCACGCCCGCATTGTGCAAAGCGGCGGCGGCCTTCGGCGCTTCGGCCCGATCTTTCAGAGTGCGCAGCGCTTCATCTTCGGGATCGTCGAGTTGCGGGCGTTGCGGGTACCCCAAACTAAGCAAGACGGTGACATTCTTGGCTTTCAGGAAATCGGCCAAGAGGTAGCTTTGCATCGCCCCGGCCAGCATGTATTTCAGCTTGAATTCCTCAGCCAGCGCCACCGCGCGTTTGATTTCGCGTTCGCTGTTGGCGCTCAGGATGACAGGCATTTCGCCATTGATGACCGGTTGCAACGCCGCCAGCGATTTGTTGACCGCCGGACGTTGCGCGCCGCGCGGCGACTTGTTGTAACGCGCCCACTCTTCGCGGTAATGCTGGGCGTCGAGCAGCGATTGGCGCAGAAAGGCAAACGTCCCCATCAGCGAATTGGGAAAGCCGCCGCGCGCCGAGCCGAACCCGATATTGAGTGAAATCGGCGCTTTCAAAATCAATTTGTCAGCCGGCTCCGCCCCCAGATTGATCAACGCGCTTTGGCCCTGAAAGATGCCCGTGCGCGGCGCGGTCAACGCGGTCGTGATCCCGGCGGAACGCTGTTGATCAAACGTGTCTGCCGCGACTTGCAATTGCTCGGTCACACTGACTTCCGGCAGCAGGCCCGCAGTCGAAGGCGGCGCGCTCATCTGCGCCAAAAAAGCCTGCGCCGGATCGGCAGGCGGCGCACCTCCACCACGTCTGCCGCCACCCGCATCGGGCGTCGTGGGTGCTGGAACGCCCAGGCTGGTGAAGGTGTCGAAAAGGCCCGGATAAACCGTCAGCCCCGTTCCATCAATCACCTTGGCATCGGCGGGAATCGCGGCTTCCGCGCCGACCGCTTCAATCAAGCCGTTGCGCACGACGACGTTCCCCTTGGCAATAGTCGCCCCCGTAACGGTGACGATGGTGGCGCCGCGTATGGCGTAGGCTTCACCTTCGTAAGCACGGGCTGGTTGATGTTGGGATAGCAGAACGGCGCTAACGCCAAAAGCCACCGTGCAAAAAAGCGTGAGCAGGCGCTTGTGCTGCTTCATCGGGAATACTCCTTCGGCGGAATGAATTGTTGGTGCAATGTCGTGCGCAACGACTGTCGAGCGAACGCTGCTAACAGTGCTAATGCTAAAGTTGCGCCACTGAATGTTGCTTTGTACTGCCTGAAGACGATCATTACGGCAACCCGGTTTCAGACTTGCCGGTGACAGTTTTGCTTGCTTGATTTATTGATGCCTGTTGATGCGCCGCACTCTAAACGATTCGCTTCCGGCAGGCAACCGCAGCGCTAAGAAAGTACTGTGCGTCGTAGTTTTGCGCGGCGGCTGTCCCGAGCGGCTCACGCGCGAGTAGCGCAACCCTGCCAAGGTTGCGCCGTTGCCGCAGTGACGACCCTCATTTTTCCCCTGACATCCAATCGCTCTCTTGCTGACGCCGCGCAACCTCGGCAGGGTTGCGCCACTCGCGTGTGAGCCGTCTGCTACGCTGAATCCGCTTTTACACAAAATTTTGCCGGACACCCGCTAACAGCCAGCAAAACTCCGGCTGGTGCAAACTGCATTCGCAAACGCGGCAAACCTGCTTCCTGACCTAGTACTCCATCAAGCTGAAAATGAGGGATGTAGGGCGGGATTTAATCCCGCCCTACATCCCGGATGCGCTCTCAGCATCCATCACTTACAGCTTGATGGAGTACTAGC
>JACPYM010000046.1 GCA_016196035.1 Acidobacteriota bacterium
ATTGCCATTTCACCCATATGGACGCGGCCAGAGGGGAAAGTCTTACTCACCTTACGCAGATTGCGCCGGTGTCACGCTTCGCGCCGCGAACGCGGGAATCCAGTGTCCAAAGGCTGGACACCCGCCAGCCTGCCCCCGTGTAGACGGGGGCGGGTGTGACGGTGCGTAAGATGAGGTCTTACTTACTCATTTTCCGCTCGGTCGGACGGGGGTTTCTTGTGAAGCCCGCCGGACACGCCGAAACTGCGAAGATGGAATGAAATAATGGCTACGTTGAGCGTTTTAGAGCGGCTGTCGCGCCGATCCGGCGAAAGCCGGGAGCGATTCCTGACCGTTTTTATGCCAGTGCGGAAGCGGAAGTCTGGCGCACCTGCTGCGCCAACCCGGTGATAGAGCTTTGCAAGTTGGTCAGGCCGAATGCCTGAAGAATTTGCCGTTGAACCCGCGTCGGCTCACTTAGATGAAAGCGTACTTCCCGTCCGTCGTCAATCTGGACGATACTCACGGTCGCAAAGGCCCGCAGCAAGCGTTGGCCCGTCGGGGTGAGCGTGTCACGCTTCTCGGGCATCAACCCGTCAATGACTTGGCCGGTCTGGGCCACGTGACGGCGCACCTGACGTTCGAGCAAAGCAAAGATCAACGCGGCGAGCATGACGAGAAAGACCAAGGCTTCAATCCGATCGGGCCGCTTGAGCCACAGCGGGCGCACGCGCACCGGCAACTGGTTCAAATCGCGAAAGCACCCTTCGGCATGATGTTGGCCTTTGTAAATCTCCAAAACGGCGGTGGGCGAATGGGTCTCGGCCGGCAGGTTGGTGATCACCGAATACACGCCGTCCCAGCGCGCGTCGGCTTGGAGGGCTTTGCGCTGGAGGGTCCAGGCCATGCGCAGCGGCGCGGTGTGGGCGCGGGTCTTGGTGACCTGCACATGGAAGTAGCGCCCGGCCGGGTTCTGCCGCAGCACCCGCGCCACGCGCTGGCGCACCGTGTCCAGCGTGGTGTAGTCATACTTGTTCAACAGGCCCTGGATCCGCTCCAATTCAGTCTGGAGCCTGGCGAGTTGTTTCTCTCGCTTGAGGCGGGTTTGCTCCGCCTTGCGGCTGCTGCGCACATACAGCCGACGCAGCGCATACTGGGTACCGGTGAGCGGATCCGTCAAGGTGTCTGTGTCGAGAATGACGCTGTACTGGCCGCGCTCCGCTGCGGGCTTGTGTCGGTCGGCCTGGGCCACATACGGCACGGGTTGCCAAGTCGCCCCCTGCCGCCACAGTTTGTCCAGCCGCTCGCGGCGGGCGGCGTGCCACGGTTCGGTCGCCGCAAAGCAATAGTGCCAGCGACACAAGCCGAGCAGGTTCCCGCGCGACGGCAATTTGCTGTCCCCGCCGATGACCAACACCTCGTCCAGCGGCAGGTGGGCGCGCAGTTCACGCAGATCGTCCAGGTAGGTCACATCGTCGGCTTGATTGCCGTCCCCCAGCCCAAACCAGGCGGGCAAACCACCATCGGCACTCACCAATGTCGACAAGCTCAACAACTTGCGATCCACTTGCCCATCTTTGGGCTTGCCGTAGGTGATGCGTGGCACCTCGGGCGGCAACGCCTCTTGCCCCTCATAACTGCCTTCAAAGGCGATCTTGCTCGGGTCGGCGTGCAACGTGCGCAAGTCGAGCCCAAACCGTTGCACCGCCCGGTTCATCACCCAGCCCCAGATCGCCACGCGCTGGGGACGCACGGCGTCCAACATCGCGCCCAGTCGGTCGTCGTTCAACTTCTCCGCCGGCACCCCAAAGAGCGCGGGGACGGCGTTCTCACTTGCCCAGTCGGCAATTTCATAAATCGGCAGGGGCACGCCCTGCAACCGACTGGCAATCACCACCCCGGCCAGTTCCCCATACGGATATTCGCCCGTCTCATTCGGGACCAGAGCATTGATGATCTCGATCACCCCCAATTCATCCAGGAAGGCTTTGATGACCGGCAACGCACCCGCCGGGATCACGTGCACACGTTCGGATGCGGAGGGGGGCGCAGAGGCAGTGGGCATCAACAACTCCGCCAGAAGAGATTATGCCTATCTTACCTCTGAACCCCGCTCCGACCGAGCGGAAAATGAGTATAAAGCCGACAATGAAGTCCCACACGAATGGCGTGATCCGAGTTTAGCGGATCGTTCACGACCAATCATTACCACCTGCGAGACGGGTGAGATGGCTGCGCTAGCGGGCAAGCTCCTCAAGGGTATGGGATTCACAAACGCCCACATTCTAAAGGGCGGCACGGTGGGGTGGAAAGATGCAGGGTACCCAACCCACGCGCCGTAAGTTTTCGGTACTTGCGCCAAATATGAACCTGATGTGCAACTCCGAATCGCACGTTGTGCATGAAAGGCGATGAGACCATGTTTGCGAGAGCGGTGAACATCCAGTTCCAATCGGGCAAAGTGGACGAGGGGACTCGCCTCGTCCAAGATTCGATTGTGCCCGTCTTGAAAGAGCAGAAGGGGTTCAAGGGTCAACTTCTTCTGACTCAGCGCGACACAGTCAAGGCGATCTCAATCAATCTCTGGGAGACGGAAGGGGACCTGACCGCGTTTGAGACAAGCCCCCTGTACCGCGAGTTGATGGGCAAACTGG